>NZ_DATAGM010000486.1:0-2116 GCF_036263695.1 Phenylobacterium sp. | reverse complement strand
ATCGCCCAGACCGGCACCGGCAAGACGGCCGCCTTCACCCTGCCGATGATCGACCGCCTCGCGGCCGGCCGCTCCAAGGCGCGGATGCCCCGTTCCCTGGTGCTGGCGCCGACCCGCGAGCTGGCCGACCAGGTCTCCCTGGCCTTCGAGCGGTATTCGAAGAACCAGAAGCTCTCCTGGGCGCTGCTGATCGGCGGCGTCTCGTTCGGCGACCAGGAAGCCAAGCTCGACCGCGGCGTCGACGTGCTGATCGCCACGCCGGGGCGGCTGCTCGACCACTTCGAGCGCGGCAAGCTCTTGATGACCGGCGTCCAGATCATGGTGGTCGACGAGGCCGACCGGATGCTCGACATGGGCTTCATCCCGGACCTAGAGCGCATCTTCAAGCTGACCCCGGCCAAGAAGCAGACGCTGTTCTTCTCGGCCACCATGCCGCCGGAGATCACCCGGCTCACCAAGCAGTTCCTCAACGATCCGGTCAGGATCGAGGTGGCGCGCCCGGCGACCACCGCCGAGACCATCGCCCAGCACCTGGTGCCGATCCCCTCCGCCGATCCGAAGGCCAAGCGCGCCGCGCTCCGCGCCCTGGTGGAGCGGGCCGACGTGAAGAACGGGATCGTTTTCTGCAATCGCAAGAGCGAAGTCGACATCGTCGCCAAGTCGCTGAAGAAGCACGGCTTCGACGCGGCGCCGATCCACGGCGACCTGGACCAGGCGACCCGAATGCGGACTCTGGAGTCGTTCCGCAAGGGCGAGTTGAAGCTGCTCTGCGCTTCGGACGTCGCGGCCCGCGGCCTGGACATCCCCGACGTCTCTCACGTCTTCAACTACGACGTGCCGCACCACGCTGACGACTACGTCCACCGGATCGGCCGCACCGGCCGGGCCGGCAAGTCGGGCCAGGCGTTCATGATCGTCACGCCGGCCGACTCCAAGAACCTGGACAAGGTCCAGAAGCTGATCGTCAAGAACGTCGACCGGATCGAGCTCGACCTCGACTGGGACAGCTTGAAGGACGACAGCCGCGGCGGCGGACGCGAGCGCAGCAGCCGAGGCGGTCGCGGCGAACGCGGCGCCCGGCCTGAACGCGCGCCGCGCGGCGAAGGCCGCGAGCGCCCCGCCCGTGCGCCCCGGGAGCGCGAGCCCGAACGCGTGGAGTCCGAAGCGCCGCAGGCCGCCGCCGAGGCGCCCGCGCCCCGTGCGCCGCGACCGGAACGCGCCGAGCGGCCGGAGCGCGCCCAAAGGCCGCAGCGCTCCGAGCGGCCCGAACGGGCCGAGCGCCCGGCCCGTGAGGAGCCGCGCCGCGGACGCGATCGTGAGCGGCCGCGCCGCGAGGGCGACGAGGACGGCGCCGTGGTGGGCTTCGGCGAGGAGGCGCCGGCCTTTTTGCTGCGCCCGACGCGCCCCACCTAAACGGCTGTAAACCTAGCGGCTTAACCGTCCATTCGACTATCCGGGCTAGCTTGGTATCGGGCCAAGGAGCCGCGCCTGCGGCCCCCGCGCCAGGGGAACTGCTTGTGATGTCAGAGGGAGTCGACGGCAAACTTCGCGCCCAAGGCGGCTATGCCCTCGCCCGCAAGGCGGTCGACGCCATGGAGAAGAACGGCGTCTGGCCGACCGCCGTTAACTTCGAGCTCTGGATCAACTACGTCGCCGATCCCCAGGGCGAGTTGGCCAAGGAAATCGACCGCCTGCTGTCCGCCGGCGAGGCGTTTACGGAAAGCGTCACCGAGGAGCTGGCCGCGCACTTCCTGCCGAAGTCCCGGCTGAACGACCACATCCGCGACGCCGGCGATCAGCTGGGCCGCGAACTGGCCGCCGTGTCGTTGGCTATCGCCGACGCCCAGAAGACCAGCCACGTCTATGGCGAGACCCTGGCGGTCGCCAGCCGTAGCCTCGGCGGTGGCGTGCAGGACGTCGAGCGGCTGAAGCTGACCGTCGATACGCTGTCCACCGCCACCCAACGGGTGCAGAACGAGAACCGCGCGCTCGAGGCGCGCCTGGCCGAGTCCAGCGCCGAGGTCGACCGGCTGCGCGACCACCTCGAGCAGGTCCGCAAGGACGCCACCACCGACGGCCTGACCAACATCGCCAACCGCAAGGCGTTCGACACCCA
>NZ_DATAGM010000485.1:0-5515 GCF_036263695.1 Phenylobacterium sp. | reverse complement strand
GGTGTGGTTGATTGGGAACGTCGGCAGCATGGGGATGCCGATCTGGCGCACATAGACGCCGGTCAGGGTGGCGATCTTGCCGGCCGGGCCGTCGGCGACGCTGAGCGTGATGTCCACGTTCGGGTCCGCGGTTTGCTGCAGCTGTTCGCGCACGCGCGTCTCCAGCTGGGTCTCTGTCAGGTTCGGGTTCAGCATCAGGTCGCGCGCGGCGATCTCCATCGCATAGCGGGTCGCCGACAGGCAGTGCTGCGTCCAGCCGAACTCGAAGATGCCGAACAGCATGACGACGAACACCGGCAGGGCCAGCGCGAACTCGGCCGCGGTGGCGCCGCTGCGGTCGCCAAGCCAGCGCCGGGCCCGTTTAGCGGACACGGACGACGCGCTCCGCGGTCTGGTGCGGAGTGAACATCGACTCCGGCGCCGTGCCGGACGCGGTCAGGTGCACATAGACCGACGGCGGGGCGTTGTTGGCGCACATGTTGGTGCAGATCGTCACCGTCGTGCCGCAGCGGCAGATTCGCTCGGACGTCACCACCGCGTCCTCCGGCGCGTTGCGCCAGGCGTCGGCGGCGGCGGTCTTGGCGATCGCGTCGCTCGGGCCGCCGTTCATGTAGTACTCGGCGCCGACCTCCAGGGCCGCCCGCATGTCCTGCTGGCGGCTGGCCACGTCCCAGGCGGCGAAGGACACCGCTGCCATGCCGCCGATGATCGGGGCGACGAAGGCCAGTTCGAGGATGGCCGCGCCGCGCTGGTCGCGCCAGAAAGTCATGAGCTTGCGCATGGTCACTCCGTAAGCTTGACGAGTGAGAGGACGGGGATCGGCCGAATGCCGTAGTCGGTGCAGTCGGCGGAGATGGAGGTGTTGCCGGTCCAGACGATGGTGCTCGCGACGATCTGGGTGCAGCCGTTCTCGCCGGAGAAGTTGCCGTTGTAGCGGATGTCCCGGCTAGGGAAGTACAGCGCCCCGGTCATCTTCGAGTCGGCCGTGCCGTTGAAGGTGACGTTCCCGAGGCTGTTACGGGCGCCGAAGAACAGCAACCCCGCGTAGGGCGAGCCGCTGCTGGGGCCGGGCGCCTTGAGGGTCATCTTGGCGTTGCTGTTTATCGTCAGCCCGGCTCCAGCCCCCAGGTAGAAGGTGACTCCGTTCCCGGTGATGTTGGCGTGAGCCCCGATCCGCAGGTTGCCGCCCGAGATGTAATAGACGCCGGGCGCCAGGGTGGTGTTGCCGTCCAGGTCCAACCCGTTGCAGTAGCGCACGTTGGGCAAGGGGCCGTAGTTGGCGTTCCGGCAGGGACCGGACGGCAGCGCCGGCTCGGGGACGTTGGCGTAAGGGTCGGCGACGGGCGGCGCATTCTCCACCGGCTCCTCGCACTCGCTCATGGTGATGGATCCGCTGGCGAGCACGCCGCCGACCGCGATCAGGCAGTCGGTGGAGACGATGGTCGCGCCCTGCACCGCCAGCGCGTCGCTGGCGACCGAGTTGGCCATCACGCTGCAGCCGTTGAGCGTAACCGTGGAGGAGCCCTGGAACTGAGCCGCGCTGCCCTGGGTCGGGTGCAGGGCGAGCACGCAGGCGGTGCTGGCGTTGTTGAAGGCCGCCACCGCCCGGGTGGCGATCAGCACCTGACCCTGGGAGAAGATCTTGGTGAAGAACCGGTCGCCGTTGAAGGTCAGCCGCACCTCCACCGCCTGCCCGCCCGTAGACGGGCCGGAGATCGGCGGCGCGTAGACCTGGATGGTCCCGGCCGAGGACGCGTAGCCGTTCTCCTCGGCCGCCTGGGTGGCGATGGTGGTCACCAGCGCCGCGTCCGAGCCGCTGCGCCGCTCCATCGCCCCGGCATGGGCGGCGCTGTCGGCGGCGGCCTGGAGCTGCAGGCGCTTGTAGTGCCAGTAGGTGGTCTCGACGCCGAGGCCGGCGGAACCGATCACCAGGGGCAGGACCAGCGCGAACAGCACGGCCACGTTGCCGCCCTCGGCGCGGCCGAAACGGCGGGCCTCGGCCGGCTTGTGTCGGGTTGCAGACGGATAGCGCATGCCGCCATCTTTGCGGCGGGCATGCTGAAACCGGCGATAAGTCCGATGGTTAACGGACCTCGCCATGTCGTCGGGCGCGGATTCCGCGGCGTCCTGCGGGAATAGCGGCAATCCCTAAACGCCGCCTGAACGGATGACCTTACCTGCGGCGGCCCAAGGTCCGGGAAAGACAGCGCTTTTCGGCCCAACTATGGCTCACGCCCGCTCCTGCGCGGAAGGGACTCGCGCGCGTATAGGCGCAGGCGCCTGGAGGCGGCCGGAGGTTAATTTTGGGGGGCGAAACTCGCCTGACCTGCGACAGCCTGCCGCAGCATTTTAACGAGTCAGCCGCGGCGGGAGGCCTTCTCATCGACCCCGGAACGGCCTTCGCGGGCCTCCAGCTGGGCTGCCACGGCGTCCAGATCGACCCCCGAGGCGGTCAGGACGACCAGCCAGTGGTAAAGCAGGTCGGCGCTTTCGGCGGTCAGCGCGGCGGGATCGCCCTGCACGGCGGCGATCACCGTCTCCACGGCCTCTTCACCCATCTTCTTGGCGGCGCGGGCGGGGTCGGCCAGCAGCCCGGCGGTGTAAGAGCTGGCGGGATCCGCGCCCTTGCGGCTCTCGATCACGGCGGAGAGGCGCGTCAGCACCTCGGCCAGACGGCTCATGCGGCGGCTCCCGTCTGGCGGACGGCGACGCCCGCGGCGGCCATGGCGGTCTTCACCTCGCCCACCGAGACCTCGCCGAAGTGGAAGATCGAGGCGGCGAGCACGGCGTCGGCCCCGCCGACCTTCACCGCATCGACCATGTGCTGCGCGTTTCCGGCTCCGCCCGAGGCGATCACCGGCACGGAGACCGCGCTGGAAACCGCCTTCAGCAGGTCGAGGTCGTAGCCGGTCTTGGCGCCGTCGCGATCCATGGACGTCAGCAGGATCTCGCCCGCCCCGTACTTCACCGCATCGACGGCGTATGCGACCACGTTGAGGCCCGTCGCCTTGCGCCCGCCGTAGGTGAACACCTCCCAGCAATCGTTGCGGCCATCGCAGCCCGCCCCGGCGGGTCCATGCTTGGCGTCAATGGCGACGACCGTCGCCTGGGAGCCGAACGCGTCAGCTATCTCGCTGATCAGCCTGCGGTTCTCCACCGCCGAGGTGTTGATGCTGACCTTGTCCGCGCCGGCCAGCAGCAGTCGGCGGGCGTCCTCCACCGAACGGATCCCGCCGCCGACCGACAGCGGCATGAAGCACACGTCGGCGGTGCGGCGGACGACGTCCAAGATGGTGTCCCGGCGCTCGTGGCTGGCGGTGATATCCAGGAACATCAGCTCGTCGGCCCCGGCCGCATCGTAGGCTCTCGCCTGTTCGACAGGGTCGCCTGCGTCGCGCAGCGAGACGAACTGGACGCCCTTCACCACCCGGCCATCCTTCACGTCGAGGCACGGGATGACCCGGACCTTCAGCATCAGGCGGCGGCCCTCAGGGCCTCGTCGGCGGTGATCGCGCCGGTGTAGAGCGCTCGGCCGAGCACCGCGCCGGAAATCGGCCGGCCCTCCCGGGCCTTCAGCTTTTCGATGTCCTTGACCGAAGCCAAGCCCCCCGCGGCGATCACCGGGATCGAGACCGCGTCGGCCATGGCCCCGAACACCTCGACATTGAAGCCCATCAGGGCGCCGTCGCGGTCGATGTCGGTGACGATCAGGGCGCCGACGCCGGCGTCCTCGAACTGCTTGGCGACGGTGACCGCGTCCAAGTCGGAGTCCTCCGTCCAGCCCTGGACGGCGACCTTGCCGGCGCGGACGTCGACGCTGACGGCGATCTGCTCGGGGAACTGGCGGGCCGCCTCGCGCACGATCTCGGGCTCGCGCACCGCCACCGTGCCGAGGATCACCCGCGAGACCCCGGCCTCGATCCAACGCTCGATGTCGGCCAGCGTGCGGATGCCGCCGCCCAGCTGCACGGGTATCGAGACGGCGCCGAGGATGGCCTTCACCGCGTCGGCGTTGACCGCGCGGCCCTCGACCGCGCCGTTCAGGTCGACCACGTGGATCCAGTGGAAGCCGGCGTCCGCAAACGTGCGGGCCTGGTCGGCGGGCGAGGTGTTGAACACTGTCGCCTTGCCGAGGTCCCCGTGCAGCACGCGTACGCAGACGCCGTCCTTCAGGTCGATGGCGGGATAAAGGATCACGGTCGCCACTCCAGGAAACGGGTGAGCAAGGCCAGGCCGGCGGCCTGCGACTTCTCGGGGTGGAATTGCACGCCGGCCACGTTGTCCCGCTGGACCGCGGCGGCGAAACGCTCGCCGTGCTCGGCCCAGGCGGTGACGTCGCCCTCGTCCGCTGGCGCGAAGGCGAACGAGTGGGTGAAATACATCGGCCGGCCCTCGGCCCCGTCCAGCACGTCGCTGGTCCGGGCGAGGGTGAGGTCGTTCCACCCCATGTGCGGGACCTTCAGCTGCGGGTCGCCGGGCTCGAGCCTGCGCACATCGCCGGCGATCCAGTTCAGGCCCGGTGTCTCGCCGAACTCCAGGCCGCGGGTGGCCAACAGCTGCATGCCAACGCAGACGCCGAGGAACGGCACGCCGCGTTTCTGTACCGCTTCGCTCATAGCCTCGGTCAGGCCGGGCCGGGCGCCCAGTGCGGACATGCAGGCCGCGAAGGCGCCGACTCCCGGCAGTACGATCCGGTCGGCGGAGGCGATCTTGTCCGGATCGCAGGTGACTTCGATCCGCCCGCCGATGGCCGAGCTATCCGCGGCTCTCACCAGCGCTTTTTCGGCCGAGCGGAGATTGCCCGACCCGTAGTCGATCAGGGCGACGCTCTGCATCTTGGATTTATCCTTCAGAGCACGCCCTTCGTGGAGGGGGCGTGGCCGTGGGTCTTGGGATCGAGCTCGACGGCCATCCGGAGCGCGCGCGCCAGGGCCTTGAAGCCGCTCTCGGCGATGTGGTGGGTGTTGTCCCCGTACAGCGTCTCCAGGTGCACGCAGGCGCCCGCGTTCATCGCGAACGCGTGGTGGAATTCCTTGAAGAGCTCGGTGTCCATCTCGCCGACCTTCGGTCGCGCGAAAGCGACCTTCCAGATCAGGTAGGGCCGATTGGATAGGTCGAGGGCGCAGCGGGTCAGCGTCTCGTCCATGGGAATGTAGGCATGGCCGAACCGCCGGACGCCCCTGAAGCCGTCCAGCGCCTTGTTCACCGCCTGACCGATCACAATGCCGGTGTCCTCCACGGTGTGGTGCATGTCGATGTGCAGGTCGCCCTTGGTGGCGACCTTCATGTCGATGCCGCCGTGCCGGGCGAAGCTCTCCAGCATGTGGTCGAAGAAGCCGATGCCGGTGGAGATTTCCGAGCGGCCGGAGCCGTCGAGATCCAGCTCCACCCGGATCTGGGTCTCCTTGGTCTCGCGGACGACCTCAGCCGTGCGGGCCATGGCGGTTCAAAGTCCTTCGCGGGCGGCCAAGTCCTTCAGCGGAACCTGGGGCCGTGGGCCATAGTGCGAGATCAC
>NZ_DATAGM010000484.1:0-3766 GCF_036263695.1 Phenylobacterium sp. | reverse complement strand
AGTTCACGTCCGTGTCATTGGACCGCGTCCACTGGCCGCTCAGCGGGTTGAAGGCGACGCCGAAGGGGCCGTGCACCTCCACCGGCTCGCCGTGTAGGAAGCCCCTCACCTCCCCCGGCTTGAGAAACTTCCGCCAGTCGTGGGTCCCGGCCGGCAGCCAGCGCAGCACGTACTCGGCGCCGACCTTGGCCAGGGCCAGCGCCTTCAGCGTACGGTTGAGGGTGGCGACAATCATCAGCCCGCCAGGCGCCAGCAGGCGCGCGCAGGTGCGCAGGTACTCGCCCGGGTCCACCACATGCTCGATCACCTCCATGTTGAGGATCACGTCGAACGGCCCGGCGCCCTCGGCCAGCAGCTGCTCGGCGGTGGCGGCGCGGTAGGCGACGGGCAGGCCCTGCTCGGCGGCGTGGGCCTGGGCGGTCGCCACATTGCGCTCGGAGGCGTCGACGCCGAGCACCTCGAACCCCAGCCGGCACATGGGCTCGGAGAGCAGGCCCCCGCCGCAGCCGATGTCCAGCAGCCTCAGCCCCTCGAACGGGCGGCGGGCGGCGGGATCGCGGCCGAACCGCGCCAGCGCCTGCTCGCGGATGAAGGCCAGGCGCACGGGGTTGAACCAGTGCAGCGGCGCGAACTTGCCGTTCGGGTCCCACCACTCGGCGGCGATGCGCGAGAAGCGCTCGACGTCGGCTGGGTCGATGCTCGATGAGGCGGTGCTCGTCATGGCTCCTGCATAGTGGAGAACCTGGCCGGCGCGAAGGCGTGCGGACCCGCATGTGACGCCCCGGGCCACCTGAGGTAGCATCGCGCGACGGTTGAGCCTTGGGGGAGGCGGCGATGGCGGAGATTTCGGTCGGCCAAGCGGTGGGCGCGGGCTTTCGCTTGATCCGCCGCGAGCCCAAGGCGGTGCTGGGCTGGGCCCTGCTCTACTTGGCGTTCGCGGCGGCCATGATGGCCCTGTTCGGCGGCGTGTTCGCCCAGTTCTTTGCAGCGCTGTCGCAGGACGCCGAGCCGGACGCCGCCCAGCTGATGGGCCTCAACGCCCAGATGATGGCGCTGCAGCCGCTGGTGACGCTGGGCGGGGTGGTCCTGCAGACGGTGCTGATGGCCGCGGTCTTCCGCGCGGTGCTGCAGCCGGAGGAACGGCGCTGGGCCTATCTGCGCCTCTCCGGCCAGGAGCTGTGGCTGGGGCTGGTCTACCTCGTCCTGTCGTTCGGCCTCGCGATCCTGGCGATGATGCTGCTGTTCCCGATCGTCGGGCTGGCGGTGTTCGTGGGCTACCTTTTCCGCGAGGCGCTCGGGCCGTGGGGCATCGCGCTGATCGGCGGCCCGGTCGTCGCAGCCTTCATGGGCGGGCTGATCTGGCTGATGCTCCGGCTCTGCCTGGCCTATCCGATGAGCTTCGCCGACCGGAACTTCCGGCTGTTCGAATCGTGGACCCTGACCCGCGGCCACGCCGGGCGGCTGTTCCTGGTCTTCCTGCTGGCGGTGCTGACCGCGCTGGCCATCCAGCTCGTCGGCTTCCTGATCGGCGCGGGCGCCGTCGTGGCGTCCATCGGGCCGGACTGGAAGAGCCTGATGGCGGGCGATCCCTTGGTCCTCTTCCGGATCGGCGGCCCGCTGATCGCCGCCATCGTGGTCGTCGGCTCCGTGCTCAGCGCCGTCGTCGCCGTGATCACCGTCGCGCCGCTGGCCGACGTCTATCGGCAACTCACCGCCTCGTCCGACGCCTGACCATTGCCGCGGCGGAGCGGCGTCGCTAGAAGGCGCGCACTTCGCAAGGACGGGGGCCAAGGCGGCGTGTCGCGGCTGGTCATGAAATTCGGCGGCACCTCGGTGGCCGACCTGGAGCGCATCCGCCGGGTGGCGCGGCTGGTGGCGGCTGAGGTGGAGTCTGGCAAACAGGTCGCCGTGGTGGTCTCGGCCATGGCCGGCAAGACCAACGAGCTGGTCGCCTGGACCGACGGCGCGGGCGCGGCGGCCCAGGGCATCCCCGAGAGCGATGACGAATACGACGTCGTGGTCGCGTCCGGCGAGCAGGTGACCGCCGGCCTGCTGTCCATGACCCTGCGCAACATGGGCCTTCGGGCCCGCTCGTGGCTCGGCTGGCAGATTCCGATCATCACCGACGAGGCGCACGGCAAGGCGCGGATCGACGAGATCCCGCCCGAGAAGCTTGCCGCTGCGCTGGACGACGGCGAAGTGGCGGTGATCGCCGGCTTCCAGGGCGTCGACCGCCAGGGCCGCATCGCGACCCTGGGCCGCGGCGGCTCGGACACCAGCGCGGTGGCCATCGCCGCCGCGCTGGAGGCGGCCTGCGACATCTACACGGACGTCGACGGCGTCTACACCACCGACCCGCGCATCGAAGCCAAGGCGCGTCGGCTGGCCAAGATCTCCTACGAGGAGATGCTGGAAATGGCTTCGCTGGGCGCCAAGGTGCTGCAGACCCGCTCGGTCGAGCTCGCCATGGCCTACAAGGTCCCGGTGCGCGTGCTTTCGAGCTTCGTGGAGCCGGGAGAGGCGACAGGCGCGGGCACCATCGTGTGCGACGAGGAGGAGATCGTGGAAAAGCGCATCGTGAGCGGGGTCGCCTACAGCCGCGACGAGGCCAAGATCAGCCTCTTCGGCCTGCCGGACCACCCGGGCGTCTCGAAGGAGATCTTCGGCCGGCTGGCTGACGCCAACGTCAACGTCGACATGATCGTCCAAAGCCACGCCCGCACCGCGGACACGGCCAATATGGAGTTCACCGTCGGCAAGCGCGACGCCGGCCGGGCGGTGGAGATCGTCCGCGCCGCCCAGAAGGAGATCGGCTTCGACGACGTCCACGTGGACGAGGAGGTCGCCAAGGTCTCGGTGATCGGGGTCGGCATGCGCAGCCACGCGGGCGTCGCCAAGACCATGTTCGGCGCCCTGGCCGAAAAGGGCGTCAACATCCAGGTGATCTCCACCAGCGAGATCAAGATCAGCGTGCTGATCGACGCCGCGTACACCGAGCTGGCTGTGCGCGCCCTGCACGCCGCCTACGGCCTCGACCAGCTGTAGATCACGTCTCGCCGTTCTGTAGAGCGGAGAGAGAGGAAGCTCAGAAGATCGCGGTGAGCCCCACCACCGCCCTGGTCTCGCGGACATCCTCGCCGTGCGCCCGCTCGTGATCGGCCGTCTGCCCGAACGCCCGCTCATGGACCACGCCGAAGTAGGGCGCGAAGGCGGGGGTGAGGTGATAGCGCAGGCGTAGGCCGAGCTCGATATCGGAGAAGCCCGAGCCGACGCCGATCGCCTCGTCGTCCTGGGCGGCCAGGTTCAGCTCCGCGCTCGGCTGCAGCACCAGCCGCTGGGTGAACCGGAAATCGGTCGACGCCTCGAGGCGGGCCGAGAGACCCCCCTTGTCTGAGAGAAAGGCGGCGGCCGAGAGCTCGACCCAGTAGGGCGAGACGCCCTCGATCCCGACGGTCGCGTAGGTGCGGCGGGGCCGGGGCTCGAAGTCCTGGCGGACACCGGCGCGCAGATTGAAGTAGGGGCTGACTGCGCGGCGCCACAGCGCCTGCACCTCGAGGTGCTCGGGCCGTTTTCCCGACAGCCCCTCCCCTTCCGAGGCCAGCACAAAGCGGTTGCTGTCGCCGCCGTAGGAGACCTCGGCGTCCCAGGCGTAACCGTCGCCGTCCGACGAGGGCCGCGCCTCAACGGTCTCGACGAAGAACTGCGGCCATCGGATGTCGCCGTGCTCGGCCCGCAGCTGCGCCCGCGCGGCGGCCATCTCTGCCGG
>NZ_DATAGM010000483.1:0-2005 GCF_036263695.1 Phenylobacterium sp. | reverse complement strand
CGCCGCGACAGGTCAGCGGCGCGGCGACATCACCAGCCAGGGGGTCGGGCCGCGGCGCCATTCCCAGTAGGCCAGCAGCTGGTCGAGGTGGCCCAGCTGGCCAACCCATTCGGGCAGCGGCGTGGTCTTGGCGCCCTGCCGCACCTCGACGATGTCGTGGGTCGGGGTGAAACGCTCGATCAGCCGCTGCTTCACGCCCCGGCGAAAGATGTCGTGGGTCTCGACGATGATCCGCATGCCAGCCAGGGCCGGGGCGCGCTCGGGGATCAGCACGTCGTCCTCGGCTCCCTCGGCGTCAACGAACACCAGCGCGTTGCGGCCGGCGAAGGCCTGGAAGTCCTCGGGGCTGAACTCGCCGCCGATCACCACCCGGTCGGAGACCCCGTTCCGCGCCGCCAGCTCCGCGCAGGCCTCGCGCGCCGCCGCGTCGGTGTCGTGGGCGTGAACGCTGACGTCCGGGAACATCCGGGCCAGCCCGACGGCGTAGTAGCCCTCGGCGCAGCCCACATCGATCACGCACTCCAGGCCCGTGTCGCGCAGCGCCTCCAGATACGGATGCAGCTCGGATTCGTAGGAGCCGAACAGCCGAGGGGCGAGCGCGCCCTCGGTGGCCCTGCTGACGTATTCCATGCCGGCGAACGGCCCCTCCAGCACGGTCACCCCATGATGGGCGATGATGGTGTTGGCGATCAGCCTCGATCGCCAGATCGCCAACTTGCGCAGGATGTCGTCGAGATGCTTCGGCTGCTCGAGATCCGGGATCTCGGCGACGTATCGTCGGAGCCAGCGGGCGGCCTGCTCGTGGATGCTCATCGCCCGGCCGACTCGCCCTCGCCGAGCTCGCGGGCCTCTTCGGGCAGCATGACCGGCACGCCGTCGCGGATCGGGTAGGCGAGCCGCGCGCTGCGGCTGATCAGTTCGCCGCGGGCGCGGTCGTACTCCAGCGGCCCGTGGGTGACGGGACAGACGAGGACCTCCAGCAGGCGCGGATCGACCTCGGGCGCGGCTTGGCTCATGCGCCGCTCCTATTGCATCGAGTGCGGCTCGTCATCCCCGTCTTCCAGGGCGTCGATCTCCAGCAGCGCGGTCAGCGCCCGGTAGCGCTCGGGGAACCCGGGCGCCTCCAGCAGCGCCTGCTTCTCCGAGGGGTCGAACGGCAGGCCCATGGCCAGGCTCGTCACCAGCGCGTCCAGCGGCGCGTTGGTGGCCGTCTCCACGTCGATGTCGAGGTCGCGGTGGTTGAGGTAGTTCTTCAGCGCCTTGACGAACTTACGCCGCTCACCGGGATCGCCCTCGTCCTGGGGCGTCGCCAGGTCCTGCTCGAAGGCGCTGTAGTCGGCCCTGACCTGGCGGTACGGCGCGTTGGCGCTCAGCTCCTCGCCGACCTCGAAGCGGCAGACGCCGGTCAGGGTGATGAGGTAGCGGCCGTCCGAGGTCTCGGCGTAGCTGGTCACCCGACCGGCGCAGCCGACGGTCTCCAGGCTGGGTCGGGCGCGGTCGCTCCCGGCCCGGGTCTGGACCATGCCGATGATCCGGTCGCCGGCCATGACGTCATCGACCATGTTGAGGTAACGCGGCTCGAAGATCTGCAGCGGCAAGTCCCCGCGCGGCAACAGCAGCGCCCCGTCCAATGGGAAGACGGGGATCACCTGCGGCAGGTCACTGATGCGTCGGTAGCCGCCGGCCATGGCGGGCTCCTTTGCGCTGGTTACGAGAACAGGATGGCGGAGAGGCGGCGGCGGCCCTGCTTGGCGACGTCCGAGGTCGGCCCGGCCGCCTCGAAGATGGTCAGGAGCTGCTTGCGGGCGGCCTGGTCGTTCCACTCCCGGTCCTGCTCGATGATGCTCAGCAGGTGGTCGGCCGCTTCGGCGAACTGGCCCCGGGCGGCCAGCGCCTTGGCGAGCTCGAACCGCGCCTCGTGGTCTGCAGGGTCCTGCGCCAGCCGCTGCTGAAAGCCCTGGATGTCGGAGGCGCCTTCCGCGGCGAGCGCCAGGGCGGCGCGCAC
>NZ_DATAGM010000482.1:0-13325 GCF_036263695.1 Phenylobacterium sp. | reverse complement strand
TATCTATTTCGCGGATCAGCGGACGCCGCCTACACCGGATATGCTGGGGCAGGTGGTCGTGCTCGAGACGGACGGTGACGAGGTTCTCGTCAAGCGCCTGCAAAAAGGTTCAAAGGCCCGGCTCTACAACCTGGAGAGCTTGGCGGGCGAGACGCGGCGCGACGTGCGGCTGCGCTGGGCGGCGCACATCACGGCCATTGTCCCGCCTTTCCACGCGCGACGCATCATCCGCACGGACGCAGCCTAAGCTCCGCTCGACGCTAGCAAGCTCGCGCGTTGCAAGCTTCTCACGGAGTCTCCCGCGCACTCGAAATGGTCGTCCTGGAGCACCGGGAGGGGGACGGCGGCGGGGCGGAAGAGGCGACGTCGCGGGCCCGCCGGACAGTCGTAGACGAAGCTGTTCTCGCCCGGGTCGCTGAAGAGCCAGCAGCGTTCGCGGGCGAAGCCTTGCGACGCGGACTAGTCGTCGGGGCGGTAGAGCCAGGGGTTGGTCCCGGCGCCTAGAACAGGCGAACCGGCCGCCCCTAGGCTGCAGTGCGCGCGCGGTCAGCGCCGCAGCGCCGGTCCCGAGCGGCGAGAATGTCGCTCAGCTCATCGAGGCGGATCTGTCGGCGGACGTTCAGCCTGATGAACAACCGCACCTCAGGGTCGCCCGACTGGGCTCGGCGAAGTTCGGCGGCGGCCGTATCGAGCCGGTCGGTTTCGGCGATGAGAAGGGGTTCTTCGCCCGGACGGCAAAGCGCGTAAGCGCCAGCCCGTTCAGGCAGCGCCTGCGGGTCCGCAAGATGGAAACCGTATACTGCGCCTGAGGCGCCTCGCAGGTCGATACGCTCTGCCGGTAAACTCAGCATGCGCTAGCTTTGCCGTAAGACCTCGCGGTAGGCCATGCGGCAGATGTGATCGTCGTCGATTGCTGCTACCTGCTCCCCAGGCTTGAGACCACCCATTCGAGGCGGCGAGACGGCGAAGGCCAAGGCTGCCTTCGACAGGCGACCGGCCGGATGAAGCCATGTACTAGGGCGCCGGCGCGGCAGGTCGCGCCGTGAAGGAAGGGCAGGGGCGGTGCGGTCCGCAATCCTGATCGCTCACAGGCTGATCTTTGTCGCGCTCTTGGGCTTCACGCTCTTCCATGCTCTCGAGCCGGGGGCGAGCGGCGTTGGCGGGCTCAGCGACAAGTTCTGGCACTTCCTGGCCTTCTACGTCCTTTCGCTTTCCGCCGCCTGCGCCGCGCCAAGGCTCAACCTGGCGCTGCTCGCCGGCGCGATGCTCGGGTTCGGCCTTGTCATCGAGGGGCTTCAGAGGCTGCCGGCTATCGGTCGAAGCGCCAGCCTCCTCGATGTGCTCGCGGGCGTGGCGGGCATCTGCGCGGCGCTCCTGCCCGCGCTGGTCATGCGTTGGCGGGCGCGGTGTTCGCGGCCTGGTGGAGGAGATTGATCCTGCCGCGGCCGGCTCGGGACGCGAGGAGGTCATTCTCGCAACGCCTCCATTAATGCCCGCTTGTTTTCGCGCCTGCGACGTGGCTGGCCCCGCGACGTCCTGACCAGGCAGTCCGGCCTCTCTCCCGCTCATCCGCCCCGATCGGGAGGTCCCCCGGCGAGCGGCGCCAGCAGCGCCGCGAGCTCGCTTTGCCGTCGCACACCCGTCTTCGCGAAGACGGCCTTGAGCTGCGTGCGGATCGTCCCGGGGCTCAGCCCAAAACTTCGCGCGAGCTCGTCAGTCGTTTGGCCGGCCGATACGCCGGCCGCCACCCGCACCTCGGCGGCCGTGAGGTCGAACAGGCCCTGAAGGATGCCGGCGTTTGGCCAACCCCGCGCGTCCAGCTCGGTGATGGTCAGGAGCGCCAGGCCGCCGCCAAACAGGTCGCGGGCAGCCCCGCGCAGGGGTGTCAGGTGGGCGACGGCCGGCCCAGCGCTCAGGGACCGGCGGATGGCGATGGCGCGCCGCCGCTGATGCGTCGGCGAGCTCCGATACGGCCTGCTGCAGTAGATCGTTGCCGGCCTTCTGGTGCAGGGCCAGACGGTCGCCCGGGCGCCACGTGACCAGGTCCTTGCGATTTTCCAGCAGCGAGTTCGCCAGCAGCACGCGCCCGGAGGCGTTCAGCACCGCCGCCGGGAGGCCAAGCAGGTCCATAGCCTCGACGGCGACGCGCAGCCGTTCCAGCCGCCATCGCGCGGCCAAGGCGGCGGACCGGGCCAAGTGAGGCCTGAGAGCGTCCAACAAAGCGACCGTGTCTGGGTCGAACGGCGGAGCGCCCAGGCGGCGGTGGATCTGCACGACGGCGAAATCGCCTGTGGGGACGTGGATGGCGCTCGCCGCGCCATGGTACAGTCCCTGAGGCATCGCCCACTCGGCGATGTAGGGGTCCGCCTGGTACTCCTCGGGCGAGAACAGGTCCTCGTCAGTGACGAAGCCGGGCCGATTGGCGCCTATCAACCGCGCCGTCGTGCTCGTGCGCAGGGGGATGTCTGTCTCGGCATAGGCCCTGACGGCCTCGTCGATGGACGGGGAGGGCGCCAGTCCGGTCCATGCATCTGCGGTGCGCACCAACATGCAGGCCGCATGGGCGTCCACCGCTTCGGAAACTTCCTCCATGACGGTGGGCCAAAGGTCGCCGAAAGCCGCGGCTTCGTAGATTCGGTCGATGATGTCGGCCTCGTCCGCTGCTGAACTCACACCCGCCTCTCAAGTCCTCTGACCCGTTGAGCCGCCCCAACCGTTGAACCTCACACCTGCGCCGGTCAACGCCCCCGGGCGCCGGAGCGCCGGACCTGTTCGCGAGGAGCGATTTGCGCGTGCATCTAGAACGCTCCGGAGCCTAGCAGGAGAGGGCGAACCTCCTTGCTGGATGTCAGCGCAGGGCTTCCCCTCGCCACCCGCCAGAGGTAGCGAGTCCCGAAGCTCCAAAACCTCTGAACCTCCCACAAGCTTGAGCACTGAAGGATCGAGGCTTCCCGCCCTGCCTTCACGGCTCGGGCGTGCAAGGGGATCGCGAGGCCATCGGAGATCCCGAGGGGGCCGAACTCTGGCTCGGGCCCCACTTTCTTGACTGGCGGGCCCGGCTAAGCTGGAGATGCATGGGCAGGCGCGCCGCTCCCGGCCGCCAGCCCTTCGCCGAGGCCGTGCTTGCCCAACGATATCAGCTCCGATTCGCTAACGGTTGCGGCCCCGCAGGCGCCGTCAGATCCCTCCGAAGGCTTGCTGGCGGCCCTCTTCGAGTCCACCACGGTGTCCGCCGGCGTTTTCGAGCTGCGCGGCGACGACTACCGCTACGTGCTCGCGAACGCCAACACCGCGCGTGTCTACGGCAAGACCCCTGAGCAGATGCAGGGGCTGTCCGGCGCCGACCTGGGGCTCTCCGCAAGGGACATCCGCCGCAGGATGCGCACCCTGCGCGCCTGCTGGGAGAGCCGGACCCCGCAGACGCTCGAGTACCCTTTCACCCACGGCGGCCGCGAGGCGTGGTATCTGGGCGCCTTCACGCCTCTCGCCGGCGACGTTCCCAGGGTCAGCTTCGTCCTCGTCGACATCACCGACCGCAAGCGCGCCGAACTAGACGCGCAGCGCCAGCGCCAGCGGCTCGAAGCGGCGCTGGAGGCCACGGGGCTTGGGATTTGGGAGTACGACATTCCGGCCGACGTGGTGATCTGGGATGCGCGGACCCGCGAGCTCTTCGGCGTCGATCCCGACGGGACGGTGGACCTGGCGACCTACAGGTCGAGGCTTCACCCCGACGAAGCTCAGGAGGTGGCGGACAGCTACGAACGCGCGTTGCGCGGCGAAAACGACGGGAAGTACTCAACCTTCCACCGTGCGCTGGCGCGGACCGGCGACTGGCGCTGGGTGCGCGGGTCTGGCCAGGTGATCTTCGAGTACGGCGCCGCCATCCGCGTCATCGGCACGGTGCGCGACGTGACGGAAGAGGTGGCGGCGCGGGACCAGCAGAAGCTGCTGATGGACGAGCTCAATCACCGGGTGAAGAACAACCTGGCCACAGTGCAGTCCATCGCCAGGCAGACCGCTCGGCGCTCGCCTGACCTGCCGACATTCATCCACACGTTCGAAGGCCGCATCCTGGCGCTCGCGCGCACGCACGACGTGCTCACGGCCGCCGCCTGGACAAGCGCGGACCTCCACCTCCTGCTCGTGCGCGAGCTGTCGACCTTCTCCGACCGGCTGCTGCTCACCGGCCCGCCTGTCCGTCTGCGCTCTTCCGAGGCGCTCGGCGTGGGCCTCATCTTCCATGAACTCGCCACCAACGCGGCCAAGCACGGCGCTTGGTCCGGCCCTGAAGGCCAGGTGCACGTCCAGTGGCGGCTGGTCCAGGGCGAGCTTGCGCTGATCTGGCGCGAAACGGGCGGCCCGCCAGCCGCCGCGCCGACCAACCTAGGCTTCGGCGCGCGCCTCATTGACCGCCTGGTCACCGGAGACCTCCGCGGCCGGCTCGCGCGCCGCTACCTGCCCGAAGGCTTCTCCTGCGAAATATCCTTCCCTCTAGCAGAGGGTGAGACGCGCGCGTTCTGAGGGACCGTCCGGTGAGTGCGCGCTCCGCAACGAGGCTCCATCGGCGATAGCTGAGCGCGAGGCCCTAAGCGGCTTCGCCAGCGTCCAGGTAGGCCACAGGGAGCGGCGTCAGGTCGCCGGACTTGGGAGAATGCTTGCTGATCGCCAGGCTGGCCTCGAAGTCCAGGAAGACGTCCATGAGTTCGAGGCCCGACACCGTCTGAGGGGCGCCGACGGCGAACCGGTATCGCCAGTAGCTCGCGATGTGCTGCACCGCGCCGAGCGCCACGCCCAGCCCGCTGAACAGCTGAGGTGCAGCGAGCAGGAACTCGCGGAAGGCGGCAGGCCGCCCGCTCGTCAGCTCAGCGTAAGCCCGGTCGTAGATCGCCAGATTGGCTGTGACATCCTTAGCCAAGCTGTTCAGCGCGGTCACGATCCTGAGCTTGGCTTCTCGCAGGTAAGTCGCCACCTCCGCGCTCCGGTACCCCTGAGGCTGCGCGGCCAGGATCTCCCTCGCGACCTCCGAGATGGGCTTCAGGATGTCGGCCATGGCCCACTTGTAGTAGAGGAAGCCGCGCCAGGCGAAGATGCCCTCCTCATAGTCCCGCTCGCCGAGCCCGAGGACCTCCCGCAGGGGCGCGAAGCTGCTGTCTGGCGAGGTGGAGAGCAACTTGCGGACGAACTTGTCGGTGGAGAGCCCGCCGCCTTCCTCCCCGGACATCTCGATCAGAGACGACACCTCGCGCCGCACGAACTGGAACATCTTCTGTGTATCGGCGTCAGAGACCGCGAAGTAGGCGCGCGCCGGCTCGACGCCGATCTGCCGGAGCTTCTCCCTCAGCAGGAACGGGTCGAGAGAGGGCAGCTCATCCATGACATCGAGCACGATCCGGTCCCGCGCCTCAGGCTTGAGCGCCTCGCCGAACATGGAATGGGCCACGGCCGCGAAGTCCTGCTGGCCGACGAAGAGGTAACGCGCGCCGTTCTTGAGGTCCGTGGGGTCGATCGGCACGAGGATCTTGGTCGCCGTCGAGCGGGGCGCCAGGAACTGGCCGAGTTCGTTGGCCCGCAGCCGGTGCTTCAGGATGATGCTCTGGTTGAGCAGCCTGTTCTGGAACAGCGGCGCTTCCGCCAACTCGGGAAGCGCTTTGAAGCGCCGCCGAATGGCGAGAAGGTTCAAGACCCGGGACGTCGAGGACGTCTCCTGAAGCCCTGTGAGACGCCGGACGGAGCGGCGGTTTAACGGACCCAAATCCATCCCGAAGTTCTACAGTCGCTCCCTTGAGGGATTGCTACCGTTAAAGCGGAACGACACCCGCCTGCGACGGAGTAGTGCGTGCCAGCAAGCTCGCCTGCGCCGACCGGGAAGGGCAGGAGGGGCTAAGCGCGCTGGTCGAGGGGCTCGGGGCGGAGGCTCGCCTGACCGTTCTCTGCGCAGGCCGCGACCTAGCGACACTCGTACTGGTGCAGCCGCTGCAGCCTGAACCAAGCTCGCTGATGGCGCTGACGATCCGCGCCGTCTCCGAGCGACTGCCAGTCGAGTGCCCCGATCTCGAGCCCCTTTTCGGCGTCACCCCCGCGGAGCACCGGGTCATCGAACTCCTGCTGCAGGGTTATACACCGGCGGCGATCGCGGAGATCCTCCAAAAAAGCCCGTCTTGACGGTCCGCACCCACCTGAAGCGGGTCTACTCCAAGTTAGGGGTCAGCACGCGCGAGCAGCTGTTCGCCCGAGTCTCTGCCTTCATGTTCATCAACTAGGCAGCTGGTTGGAACGAAGGCTTGCGATCTGGGGTGCGCAGACAGCCGCCACCGCCTCCTTAAGCGTTGCGACACGCTCTACCAACCAAGCAAGCTCCTCGTCCGATATCCTGTAATGAGGCGAGTAGCGAGCGTCGACGTAGGCGCGACGGAGGAGCTCCCAAGCTCGTTGATCGAACTTGGTGTGTCGCGGCCAAACCGGGATGAGATCTGGAGCC
Organism: Phenylobacterium sp.; assembly: GCF_036263695.1. Taxonomy (GTDB): domain Bacteria; phylum Pseudomonadota; class Alphaproteobacteria; order Caulobacterales; family Caulobacteraceae; genus Phenylobacterium. Next base: position 6,847 of record NZ_DATAGM010000482.1, on the reverse strand, counting down.
AAACGTTCCGCTTGTGAACGCAAGAAGTTGAGTTTGTGAGATTTCGGGCTGTAGAGTGTCAGGACGAGAAGGACACAATGGTAGAGGCGTTCCGTCGCTTGGTGTAGCGCGAACGCCGCTTCCTTCACATTTCCTTCTTTCCACGCGTGGCTGGCCATGCTCGCGAAAGCATTGGAACTCCGGAACCACTGATTGAAATAACTTTCAGCCTGAGTTCGGGCGTCTTGGGGCGAGAGCGCTTGCGGCTCCTCAAACAAATGACCCGGCCTTTCGTACAGCGCCACGCCATCCCGCACGATGTCCACGAAGAACGGGCGCCCACACCGGAGCTGCTTGTTCACGTCTTCCAGCGAGTGGACGATGAAGTTCACGGGCGCCGAGAGCGTGCGGGAAATCTGGTAGTCGCGCAGCAGGTGGTCGTCCGCGCCGCCCCAGTACTCCGTCAGGTCCGCCAGCTCTTCGTGATTGACGACGACGAGGAGGTCGTAGTCGGAGCGATAGCCGCCCACCGGATCGTCGACCCAGTCTCCTCCGGCATAGCTGCCGTAGAGGATGACCTTCAGGATGCGCCCCTGCTTCCGATGGGGCGCGTTCCGGCCCTTCAGCGCGTCCTCGAACTCGGCGAACAGCACCTCCACCGCGCGGGCGAGGTCGGTCCGCTTCGCTTCGGGAAGATGGTCGAGGCTGGTCTTCACTCGGTGCCTGGCGATGCAAGAGTCGGGACGAGTCTAACCGACGTTTCTCCTCCTGCGGACTATATTGCGCCGCGCTTTCGGCTCCCCACCGGCGCATGGACACTGACAGTGCCGTCGTCCCCGCGCGGCTGAGGGTGTTGCGGGCGCCCGGCCTGCCATCCCATGCGCGTCCGGTGGGATATATTCCACCATCGCGCGCATCTTCTTTCGGCCCGCGCCGCCGCCTCGGTAGCCTTCCTGCATTCTGGACGGAGGCGGCGTTGGGACCTGCAATCCGTATCTTGACACTCGCGGTCGGCGCCTGCGCCGGCGCTGCGGCCGCGACCCAGTATACCGCCTGGCTCTTCGGTTGGCCCGAAGCCTTCGGGCAGGGGCTAAGGCTCGGCTCGGGCGCCGCGCTCTACGCGCCATGGTCCTTCTTCGTGTGGCGAGGCGATTACGGCGACCAGCATCCCCACGCCTGGGGCGGCGGCCTCGCCCTCGTGCTGATCGGGTTCGGGCTCGGCGTGGCCCTGCCTCTACTCTTCGGGGAAGCGCTGCCGCGGGACAGGCGCGGCCGCGGCTGGGGTACGCTCCGCGAGGCGCGCAAGGCTGGCCTGCTCTCGGGAGCCGGCTGCATACTGGGGGAGTTTGAGGGCCGGGTCCTGGCGACACCCGACCTTCGGCCCACCCTCGTCACCGGCGGCACCCGCGCAGGCAAGGGGAGGGGCCATGTCCTGCCGAGCCTCCTCAGCTGGACCGCCAGCGCCCTGATCCACGACCCGAAGGGCGAGCTCTGGCGCGAGAGCGCCGGTTGGCGCTCAGGGTTTAGCCACGCCCTCTACTTCAATCCCCGGGATCCGGCGTCGGCCCGCCTGAACCTGCTGGCCGAGATCCAGCCCGGGCCGCAGGAGGTCGCGCAGGTGCAGCGGCTCGTCTCCATCCTGGCCGATCCCGGCGGCGCCCGCGAGGACGAGGCCATCTGGGACAAGGCGGCCGCGGAGATCTTAGAGGCTTTGATCCTGCACGTTCTCTACAGCGCTCCGGACGAAGAGAAGACGCTCCCGACCGTCGTTCGGCTCCTCGCCGACCTCGACCGGACGGCGGAAACGATGTTCAAGACGCTGCACCGTCCGGGACTCGACGGAGAGCCGCAGACCCACCCCTTCATCGAACGGGCCGTCCAGGGCTACTGCGCCATGCACGACCGGTTCCGGACTTCGGTGCAGGGGACCGCGCGCTCGTACCTGAAGTGGCTGGCCGGCGACGACCTGGAGCGGGCGCTCTCCGGCTCGGACCTGGCCGTCGGCGACCTCATGTGCGCCGAGGCTCCGGTGTCGCTGTACATCCAGGTCTCGCCGGCCGACCAGCAGGCGCTGCGGCCCCTGGTGCGGCTGCTGTTCTATGCCGCCGCACAGGCCCTGACCGCCGACGAACAGCGGGACGCTGCGGGCCGGCCCAAGCGTCACAAGCTTCTGATGGCGATGGACGAGTTCCCGCTGCTGGGCCGGCTGGCCTTCTTCGAGAAGAGCCTGCGGCTGATGAGCGGCTACGGGATCAAGGCCATGTTCGCCGCGCAGAGCCTCAACGACATCGTCGAGACCTACGGCCCGCACAACACCCTGCTCGACAACTGCTTCGTCTACACCGCCTTCTCCGCCCTCGACCCGCTGACCCAGGAGAAGGTCTCCCGCCTGACCGGAACGGTCTCCGAGGCCCGCATGACCCTGAGCTCGCCCACCGGGCTGGCGTCCGGTCGAAGCTCGGTGTCGCGGTCCCTCGTGGACCGCCCGCTGCTCGAGCCCGGCGAGGTGAGGGGACTCCCCGACGACGAACAGCTGACCTTCGTCGCCGGGCGGCGGCCGTTCCGGACGCGCAAGATCCGCTATGACGAACTCGAGCCTTTCCGAAGCCGCGCCCTGCTCCCGCCGCCGGGCCAGGCGGCGGGGCTCGATGCGCCGCCGCCACGGCCGCATCCCTGGGCCGGGCGGCGCGCCCTTAGCCTCGCCGCTCACCGCCAGTTGGACCTCTTTCCCGAGCAGCGCGCGATGATGAGCGAGAGGCGCGGCGAGGACGCCGCCCGCATCTGGCGCGAGGAACAGGCGGCGACCGACGCCGCCCTCGCCGACATCCGGAGCCGGTGATCGTGGCGCCTGCGTCCGAAGCCGGCATGGTCCGCGTGCAGGCCTTCCTCTCCGAGGCGGAGGTGGAGGCGCTCGACCGCGAAGCGCGCTTCCGCCGCCAGAGCCGCAGCCAGGCGGCGCGTCAGGCCATCGCCCGCGGCCTCTCCGGGCGCATCCCGGCAGATCCCGATGACCGGCTGCTCAACCTGGAGCGACGGCTCCACACTCACATGCGGCTCACCGTCCGCGACCTGCGGATCATCGAGGAGCTGGTCTTTGCGCTCACCCGGCTGATCCTGACCAGGCTCCCCGAGACGGCGGACGACCGCGACCCGCTCCTCCAGGCCGCCGTCGAGGTGCGGCTTCAGCGGCTGCTCGACGAAGTGGCGGCGAAGATCTCGTCGGGGCCGGCCCGCCCGCCGCCCGAAGTTGAGCCGCTCCCTCCTGAGGCGCCCGCACCTGAGTCGCCCGCGCCATGAGCCGCGCCGGCGAACATCCGATCGCGGCCGAGCGGAGGCTGGAGGCGCTGCGCCACGCGCTGGGGCAGGCCGCGCTCGACGCGCTCCACGACCCGGACGTCGTGGAGATCATGGCCAATCCTGACGGGCGGATCGTGCTCGACCGGCTGGGATCTGGCCGCTCGGACACCGGCGAGCGGTCAAGCCCGGAGGCGCGGGAGCGGGTCGTGCGCCTGATCGCAGACTACATGGGTGAGGAGGTCCGGCGCGAAGATCCGCGGGTTTCGGGCGTTCTGCCCACGACGGGGGAGCGGTTCCAGGGCTTCCTGCCGCCGGTCACCGCCGCAGCGGCCTACTCCATCCGCAAGCGGCCGCCGGTGATCTATGGCCTCGCCAGCTATGTCGCCATGGGCGCGCTGACGCCCGAGGGCGCAGACCGTCTCCGGCTGGCTGCGCTTCGGCGCGAGAACCTCCTGATCAGCGGCGGCACCAGCTCGGGCAAGACCACCCTGGCCAACGCCATCCTCGCCGAGCCCGCCTTCGCGCAGGACCGTGTCTTCCTGGTCGAGGACGTCCCGGAGCTGCAATGCTCGGCCTGGGACAGCGTGGCCTGCCTGACCCGCCGCCAGCCAAAGCCTGTGACCGTCGCTGACCTCGTCCGCGACGCACTGCGCATGCGCCCCGATCGGATCGTCGTCGGCGAGCTGCGGGACGGCGCCGCCGCCCTGGAGACGCTCAAGGCTTGGAACACCGGCCACCCGGGCGGCCTCTCCACGATCCACGCCAACAGCGCCGCCGAAGCGCTCGTCCGGTTCGAGGACCTGGTGGCGGAGGTCGCGGTGCGCCCGCCGCGCCGCGCCCTGGGTCAGGCGTTGCGCCTGGTGGCGCATATCGCCAGGTCCGACGCTGGTCGGCGAATCGACCTACTTGAAGTGCGCCCGGAGGGGGGCGACTACCGGGTGGAACCGTCGCAATCCTGAGTCGAGCCGATTGCAGAGAGCATCGATATGTGCCGTGCGACACCCGATCACAGACGAATGAGCTGCCGAACACATTTCTGCCCCAATCAGGGGTCGCGCGCAGTTAACGACCTGTTAAAAGTGGCGTTCAACGAGTCTGAGTCCGGCGTGCTGCGCCGCACCCATGGGGATGTGGGGCGAGTAGGTGGACGACAACTTCAAGGCGCAGCTGCATGCGTCAATCCCGGCTCGTCGGGGTTATGCGATGAGCCTTTTGAAATCGGCGGCCGACGCCGACGACGCGGTGCAGGAAGCGCTCCTGCGGGCCTGGCGCTCCCGGCACACCTACCAGAAAGAAACCCACTTCAAGGCCTGGATCTTTAGGATCCTCGTCAACGTCGTGAAATCCGGCGCATCGCGTCGCTGCTTCAACACCGTGGACCTGGACTCGCCCGCCGCCATCTCGCTCGGCCGTGAACCGGAGCAGGAATGGAACGCCCGCTACAGCGAGGTGCTTGCGGCCATGGACCGCCTGTCGCCCAAGGCGCGCGAGGCTCTGCTCATGGTCGTGGGCAGCGGCCTTTCTTATGAGGACGCCGCCGCCGCCGCCGGGGTGCCCGTCGGAACGATGAAGAGCCGCGTCAACCGGGCGCGGGAAGCTCTGGCGATCTTCGTCGATCAGCCTGAGGCGCGGGGTGAGCGCACCAAAGCGGTCACCAGGCCCACGGCCACCGTTGTCGCGCTCGAACAAAGATCGCCAGCGGACGCCGACGAGCGGGCGGCGCCCATGCTGGATGCGGACGCCGCCTGAGACCGCAGGGGCATCTGGTTGCTTGCTGGCTCACCTGTGTCTCGCCAACCCCTCGGCCTGGATGAAGGCTCAGATCGAGTCCGCGAGGCTTTCGCCTACTCGGTGGCCGAACGCGAGAACGGCTGGTCCTGGCGTGTCTTCGACCGAAGCGGAACGGTCATCGCCTCAGGCCTGGAGCCGACCCGGCAGGCTGCACGCTGGGAGATCGCGGCCGCGGGCGCAGGACGAGCGCCGTCGCCCGGGCGGGGGAGACGCCCCGATGCGCACTGACGCACCCGTGGCGCTCGCCGCCTTGGCACTGTGCTGTGGCGCGCCTTGCGCGGCGGCCGCGGGGCCGCTTGGCATAGACATGGGCGCGCCGCTCGCCCGCTTCGCCCACGAGGCGACGGCGACCGTCGGACTTTACAGGATCTCGCCGCCGGCTCCGCCGGAGCGCCCCTTTGAGACGGTACTGGTGGTGGCGACCCGGGACGAGGGCGTGTGCGCGGTGATCATGGTGACGCCGCGCCGCTCCTTCGACGGCGGAGGAGCCGGCGCAAAGGCGATTTTCGCTCACACGGAAAGGGTGCTTAGCCACGAGTACGGAACGGCGATCCGCCGGGATCGTCTGGCGCCCGCCTCTGTGCTCAAGGAGCCCTCGGACTACGCCGCCGCACTTGCGGCAGGGCAACGAGAGCTGCGTGCGGACTGGGGGACGCTGGCCACCCCCGTCATCTCCGGCGAGGTGGCTGCGGTGCGACTGGAAGCGCGCGCTCCGGACGCCGATACGACCTATGTGCGGCTCACCTATCAGTTCCGCAACTACGATCGCTGCCGAGCCACCATCGATGCGGTCGCGCAGGCCAGGAGACTGCTCGGCCGGTGAGTTCGCGCTGGCGCTCGCCAGCCGCCTCACGGCGCGGGACCCGGCTGCAAAGCCGCCAGATTCGCTGGGTGGTCGGGCGGCCAGGCCGCCCGCACCAGCGCCCTGCAGCGATCGAGAAGTCCTTGAGCTTTCGGCCTGCGGCTACGGGAGGCTCGCACTTGCGCCCGGAGCGGATATCCGGTTGAGGTTTCTCCGGGTTGGCGCTCGAGCTGGGGCTCGCGCCATGACGGACGACGAAGGCGTTCCGCTCTTCCACTATCAGCAGCACAAGGGCGTGCGCCTGCTGCTGATCTGCTCCGCGTCGGAGATCACCGCACAGGGGTTCGGCGGGTCGCGCGCTTCGTCACCCACCGCTGCAGCTGTGGTCAGCGCAGCTGGGAGACACGGCCGGCGTTCCCGTCCGGCGGCGGCCGCAGCTGACGGACGTTGCGGCCCGGCGAGGGCGTCTCGCGCGCTCGCATCCAGTGAGGGTAGAAAAAGGATCGCCCGCCAGCTGGGGGTGCGGCGGGCGACAGTCAGATCGGCTCGTTGGCGTCGCAGAACGCAGCGCCACTTGTGGGCGCAAGATTCAATCTCTGCGGGGTGGGGGACCGCGTCAACCCGAAGCTTGCCGCCTCAGCAGCGCCAAGCGGAGCGCAAAGGCGCGTTCGGGTGGCGCGCCGCAGCCTTGCGGGACACGGCTTGGGGCGTGCGAGGCGCCTACCGCCCTCAGAAAGTCCATGGGCTGCGTCTGCGGCAATCCCCCTGCGGCGGATGCTCGCCGTTCTCCACGTAGGCGCGCCAGCAGAGCGCCTCGGCGTTGGCCGCCCGGAAGGCCAGGCCGATGGTGATGCACATCAGCGCCAGCAGAACGCAGAGGGCGGCCAGGATAACGGGGATGCGTCGTTCCACGCCCTGCGCTAGCGCCGCGCACCGGAAAATCAACGCTGAAACCTCCGGAACCGCTCTGAAACGGCA
>NZ_DATAGM010000481.1:0-7747 GCF_036263695.1 Phenylobacterium sp. | reverse complement strand
CGAAACGGACATCCACGCCATGGCGGCGATCGCCAAGCGGGCGGCGGAGGCCGGCGCCATCGGCTTCTCCACCTCGCGGACCCTCAACCACCGCACCTCCGACGGCCAGCCGACGCCGACGCTCACCGCCGGCGAGGACGAGCTGACCGGCATTGCGCTCGGCTTGGCCGCCGCCGGAAAGGGCGTGCTGCAGTTCGTCTCCGACTTCGTCGACGCCGAGGCCGAGTTCGACATGCTTCAGCGCATCGTCGAGAAATCTGGGCGGCCGCTGTCGATCTCGCTGGTCCAGAGCCCGCGCGAGCCGCGGGTCTACCGCTACCTGCTGGAACGGATGCGGGCGGCCAACGAGAAGGGGCTGCAGATGCGGGCCCAGGTCGCCACCCGGCCGGTGGGCGTGCTGTTCGGCCTGGAGCTGACGGTGAACCCGTTCAGCCGCCATCCGAGCTATCGCGAGATCGCTCGCCTGCCGCTGGCCGAGCGCGTGGCCCGGCTGCGCGAGCCGGCCTTCCGCGCGCGTCTGCTGGCCGAGGAGAGAGACTCGCCCAAGACGCCGGGCCTCTCCCCCGCCCGCTCCTGGGACAAGATCCAGCTGATGGGCGAGGAGCCGGACTACGAGCCCCGCCCTGAGACCAGCATCGCCGCCATCGCGGCGCGGGAGGGCCGCGACCCGTACGAGATCGCCCTCGACCACATGCTGACCAACGGGGGGCGGGGGATGCTCTACCTGCCGCTGCTCAATTACGCCGACTACTCGCTCGATCCCGCCTACGAGATGCTGAACCACCCGGACGTGGTGCCGGGGTTGTCGGACGGCGGGGCGCATGTGGGGATGATCTGCGACGGCAGCTTCCCGACCACCAACATCGTCCACTGGACGCGCGACCGCACCCGCGGGCCGAAGCTTTCGCTGGAGAAGATGGTCAAGGCCCAGTGCCGGGACACCGCCGAGACGGTCGGCCTCTACGATCGCGGCCTGATCGCCCCTGGATATCGCGCCGACATCAACCTGATCGACTACGGCCGCCTGAAGCTGAAGGCGCCTGAGGTGGCCTACGACCTGCCGTCGGGCGGGCGGCGGCTGATCCAGCGGGCGGAGGGCTATGCGGCGACCATCCTCGCCGGCCAGGTCACCTACCGCGACGGCGAGCCCACCGGCGCCCTGCCGGGCCGGCTGCTGCGCGGGGGGCAAGGCGCGCCCGCGGCGATGGCGGCGGAGTAGTCATCACCGCTCATGTCGACGGAAGTCGGCCAAGCGGCCGCTGCGCCTGCGCCGATTCAGCCTGGCCACGGCTTTCACCGGGGTGAGCGGATAAGGTGTGTCACAGGACAGCGTGTCCGCTTCCCCCTCCCCCCAACTCGCGCCATAACCCGCGGCCATGACGCCTGCGCTCGACGAGGCGCGGGAGGTCCTGCGCCGCACCTTCGGCCACGCCGAGTTCCGGGGCCTCCAGGCCGAAGTGATCACCGAGGTGCTCGCCGGACGCAGCGCGATGGCCGTGCTGCCCACCGGCGGCGGCAAGAGCCTCTGCTACCAGATCCCTAGCATGATCCGGCCGGGCCTGGGCCTGGTGGTCTCGCCGCTGATTGCGCTGATGAGCGACCAGGTGGCGGGCCTGGTGCAGTCGGGCGTCGCGGCCGCCAAGCTCGACTCCAACGTCGACCTCAACACCCGCAGCGAGACCTGGCGGCGGATCGAGGCCGGAGAGCTCGACCTGCTCTACGTCTCACCCGAAGGGCTGATGCAGCCCTCCATGCTGGACCGTCTGCAGCGTACGCCGCTGGCGCTCGTGGCCATCGACGAGGCCCACTGCGTCAGCCAGTGGGGCCACGACTTCCGGCCCGAGTACCGGATGCTGGGCCGCGTCGCCGAGCTGTTCCCCGACACGCCCCGGCTGGCGGTGACCGCGACGGCGGACTCGCGGACCCGCGAGGACATCCGCAATGAGCTGCGGCTGGCCGGCGCCAAGGAGTTCGTCGCCAGCTTCGCCCGGCCCGAGCTGTCGCTGTTCGCCGAGCGCAAGCGGGGCGCGGCGGGCAAGCGCGTGGCCGAGCTGGTGGCGGCCCGACGTGGCCGGTCCGGTATTGTCTACGCCGGGTCCCGCGACGGCACCGAGCGCATCGCCCAGGACCTGGCCGCGGCCGGCGTGCCCGCGCTGGCCTATCATGCGGGCCTGGATAAAAACCTGCGCGAGAAGCGGCTGGAGGATTTCCTCGGCGCCGACGAGGCGGTGATGGTGGCGACCATCGCCTTCGGCATGGGGGTCGACAAGCCGGACGTCCGCTACGTGATCCACGCCGACCCGCCGGCCTCCATCGAGGCCTACTGGCAGGAGGTGGGCCGGGCCGGCCGCGACGGGGATCCGGCCGAGGGCATCACCCTCTACTCCGCCGCCGACATGGCCTGGGCCATGAAGCGCATCCAGGGCCGCGAGGTCGATGATGCAGTCAAGCAGGTGCAGGTGCGCAAGGTGCGCCAGCTCTACGCCATGCTGGACGGGATGGGCTGCCGGTCGGCGGGCGTGCGGCGCTACTTCGGGGAGGAGAAGGTCCGCCCCTGCGGGCAGTGCGACCTGTGCCTAGCCCCGCCGGAGTCCATCGACGCCACCGAGGCGGCCCAGAAGGCCCTGTCGGCGGTGCACCGGATGGGCGGCCGGTTTGGGCGCGGCCGCCTGGTGGACCATCTGCTGGGCAAGACCAAGGAGCCGTCGAGCTTCGAGGCGGGGCTGACCACCTTCGGCATCGGCCGCGAGTTCTCGCCGGCCGGCTGGCGCGACCTGGTCGACCAGCTGCTGTTCGAGGGCCTGCTGCGGGAGGATCCGAACGATGGGCGCCCGCTGATCGGCCTGGGCGACGCCGACGGCGTTCGAGCCGTTTATCGCGGGGAGCGGCGGGTGGCGCTGCGCAAGGCGCTGGAGGGGTTCGACGCCACCACCCGCTCGGGCCGGCCCCGCAAGCGCACCCGCACCGGCGAGGCCGGGCCGGAGCTGTCGACCCACGACGAGCCGCTGATGGAGGCGCTGTCCAACTGGCGGCGCACCGAGGCCCGGCGCCAGAGCGTGCCGCCCTACATCATCTTCGCCAACCGCACCCTGGCCGAGATCGCCCGCGCCCGGCCGGCCACCTTGGCCGCTCTGGCCCAGCTGCCCGGCGTCGGGGAGACCAAGCTCGCCCACTACGGGGAGGCGGTGCTGGAGGTCGTCCGGGCGTTCGAGGCCTGAGGCGCTACTGCCAGAGCGCGCTGACGTTGTAGCGGAACGCGCCCTCCGCATCCGAGGCCGCGCCCGGATCGATGCGCACGTCGAAGGCCAGGTTGAAGCGGATGGTGCGGCTGGGGCCGCAGTCCTGGCCGGCGCAGGCCAGCACGAAGATCGAGGTCTGCGGGCCGACGCTGGCGCTGACCAGTTCGGCCCCCTGCAGCGATCCCGGATCGAGGCTGAAGTTGCCCGCCCGGCCCGGCCATTTGGTGTAGCCGACGCCGGTGACGGTGACGATCACCTCGCGGAAGTCGCGGCAGGCGTCCGCGCGCCGCGGCTCGCAGCGGATGACCACCTCCTGCGGGGAGACGTCGCCGCCGCGCAGCCGCACGAAGTCTCCGCCCCGAGGCGTCACCCCGCCGTTCGGGTCGATGTGGAAGGTGGTCGGGGCCGAGCCCTTGAGGAACAGGCCGAGGTCCGCGCTGGCGGAGGCGATGACCGTCACCGCCGCGTCATCGGACAGCCGGCCGGCCTCCGCCACATGCGGGCAGAGCAACAGCGTCGCCGCGGCCAGACGCCACCCTCGCTGCATGGTCCGATGCCCCTCGATCGCGGGGCCGATTATGGCGAATCAAAGATTTACGACTGGTGAGTAGCTAGTCGAAGACGGCCAGCACCGGCAGCAGGCCGAGGTGTTCGCCGGCCGGCGCGGCGGGGAGATGGAAGCTCGCGCCGATCGGCACGCGGGCCTCGCCCTCGCCGCTGCGGAGCAGGTCGGAGGTTTCGAGCACCAAGGCGCCGGCGGCGATCCGCTCCGGGGTGACCAGCTGGTAGGCGGCGCCCGGCGGCTCGGAGACGGCGATCACCCCCTGCACCTGACCGCTGGAGCCGCGCCGGGAGACGGCGAAGGCGGCGGCGGTACGCAGGCCGGCGGGTTCGACCAGGGTGATGGCGGCCTCGGCGCTCGCCCCTGCGCGGGTCTGCGCCGCGGCGTCGGAGCACGCGAGGGCGAGGGCGGCGAGCAAGATCGCCTGTCCCGTTTTGGTCGCCCCTCGCCGCCTTCTCGCCGCCATGGCCGCCGTACTGCAAACCGCACACCGCCCTCTTCGGGCAGCGCCAGCCTGGACCCGGCAGCCTTAACTCGCGCGCAAGCCACGGTGCGGCAAGTCGTCTCACGGGGCGGGGGAAAGAGCGGCGGTCTGCACCTGGCGGAACGGGTTCAGCGGCGCCAGCAGGCGGGCGAAGCCTCGGCCGAGGCTGCGAATCCGCTGGAGCGGCGAGCGCGGGCGCTCGGCGGCGCCCCCCGCCCGATGCGTCCCCAGCTCCTGGGCGGCGACGGGCGTGGGCGCCGCGGCGGCCAGTCCGCCGGGCGGGCCCAGCCGCACCTGCGCGGCGATCTGGCCGACGTAGCCGCCGCCGGCCGGGACGGTGACGCTCACCCGCTGGTCGAGGACCAGGCCCAAGGCGGCCGCCTGCTCGGGATGGATCCGGACGACGTAGGCCCCAGGCCGAAGGCCGCTCAGCACCAGCGCGCCGTCGAACTCCGTCCGCCCCTCGGCCGCCACCTTGCCCGAGGCGTCAAGCAGCTGGAGACGTACCGCCGATAGCGGCCTCGCCGGCTCGCCGTCGCGCGCCAGGCCGACGGCGATCTCCACCTCGCCGGTCTGCTGCAGCGGGAAGGCGGCGACCGCAACCCGGCCGGGACGCGGCACGATCACCAGCCGGGGCGGCGGCGTGGCAAGGTAGGGATCCTCCACCGTCGAGGTATCGAAGCGGACGGAGGCGCGGGCGCCGTCGCCGAGGCCGGTGATCAGCGCCCGGCCCGACTCGTCGGTGGTCGTCGCCCGCCGCGCGCCCTGAATGCGAAGGCCGGCGGCGGCCGGCTCGCCAGGGCGCCAGCGGCCGTCGCCGTCGCTGTCCACGAAGGCGTGCACCGACATCCCCCCGCCGGCCGCCGCGCCGGGCCCGACCATGCGATAGGCGCGGCCGTCGAACGCCAGGCCGGTGGAGATCTGCAGGCCGATCCGCGCCTCGCCGGCGGCCGTCGCGTAGCCGCCGAACAGGGACACGTCGACGTGGCGCAGCCGCCAAACGTGCGAGGCCTGGACGGTCGTGCTCGGATAGTCGCCCCAGCGCTGGGCCAACCCTAGGCGCAGGGCGTGGCCGGCGCCCCACTGGCGGTCGAGGGTGACGGCGGCGTAGGCGTCGCGGTCCCAGGCGGCGGTGGCGCGCACCCGCCAGCGGTCGTTGATTAGGCCGGAGGCGGTCACGACCGCCCCCAGCCGGCTCTCGCTGCGGAGCGCGTCCTCCTGGTTTTCATACCGTACCGTTCCGGACACTAGGAACCCGCGCAGCGAGGCGGAGGCGCGGCCGGTGGCGAGCAGGTGGACGGCGCCTTCTGTGAACTCGTCGCGGGTGATCCGCACCCCGGTCGGAAGGCTGCGGCGGCCGAGGTTGATGACCGAGTCTAGGGTCAACGACGTGGAGCGGAGCGGCGGCTCCAGGACCGCGGCGCGGCTGCTGGCCTCGTCCAGGAACCCGCCGGAGAACTCGGCGTGGCGGGCGACCAAGGCCACATGCCCGATGCGCCCGGCGAAACCGAGGCTGGCGCCCGTGCCTCCGCCGTCGTCTCCGGCGAGGTTGAGCTGGGTGGCGAAGCCTTTGACGGAGGTGCTGGCGCCGAGCACGACCTGGCTCACCGGCTGGTCCTCGAGATCGCGGAAGTGGGCGTAGCCGGCGCTCACCGCGGCGCCGGGCGAAAGACCGTAGGCGATCTGCCCCGCGGCCCGCAGCCCGCGTCGGCCGTACGGCAGCTCCGGCGGACGGAGCTTGGCCAAGTGGAGGTCTTCGTCCTCGTCGGCGACGGCGGCCTCGCTGAAGTCAATGACCGGAACGCCCTCCTCGACGATGCCGAACTTGGCGAGCAGTTCGCCCTGGCGCACGCCGCCGCCGCCGACCTGCAGGCGACGGACTTCCTCACGCCGCTCCCCCTGCGGGCCGTAGAACACCAGCCGGATGACATTCAGCCCGACGACCAGCGGCACGTCAGTGAATTCATACTGGCCGGTATCGGCCTCCTTCTGTGAGGCGCGCAGCACCTCGTCGATGTAGAGCTCGACCTCCCAGCCGGTCTCCAGCTCGCCGCGCAGGTCGATTTGGTCGAAGGCGCCGATCTCCTGGAAATCCTCCGTGGTGAAGGCGAGGCCCCGGCCGCCCACCGACCGCACTCCCAGCGGCAGGCTGGGCGTATAGGTGTCGCCCAGCGAGATGCGGGACAGGCCGGGGATGAGGGCCGTGCGCCGGTCCGGGTCCTTCCGCTCGAGCAGGATCCGCGCCTCGGTGGGCCCGCTGTCTTCGCCGGCGAGGAAGGCCTGCAGGCCGGCGAAGGCCAGGTCGCCGGCCGCGCGGATGTCGTACCTGGGCCGGAAGCCCTCGCTGTCGTGCTGGCCGGAGACGACCAGATCGACAGCCGGCGGGCTGAACAGGGCGTACGGCGTGTGGATGAAGGTCTGGTCCTCCGCGGCCGGGCGGCCCAGGCCCAGCCGCTGGCGGCGGCTCTCCCGCTCAAGCCGGGCCCGGAACGGCAGCGGCTCGGTGGGCACGACCTCGAGCACCAGGCTGCGGACGTCCGCCTTCAGACGCAGCGGCAGCAGCTTTTCGAGCAGCTCGGCCCGCACGAAGAGCTCGCCCTGCGCCAGGGCGGCGTCCTCGGGCGAGAAGGTGACCTGACGGCCGTCGACCTCGGCGGTGCGGGATGCGGGGTCGAGGCGGAGGGTGCGGCCTTCACTGAGCACCCAACCTTCGGCGCGGCCCTGGTTCGGGTCGACGACGATGGCCAGCTCCAGCAGCCGCGTCAGTTCGCCGAGAGGCAGGTAGACGCCGGACAGCACCGAATAGGCCGGCAGGGCCTCGGCCAACGGCCGCCCGTCCGCGGTGACCTCGAACAGCAGCAGGTCGTCCGGATTGAAGAGCTGGGCCTGCTCGGGCGCGCCGGCTGGACCTAGGCCCTGGCGGGTGGCGACGGGGGCGTCGGCAGGCTGGGCGCGCGCGGCCGCTGGGACCGCGGCGAGCAGCCCCAGGCAGGCGAGCAGCGTCGGCCCCCAGCGGCGCAAGACGTCAGGTGACCGTGTACGCGAGGGAGGCGAGCACCTGGCCGGAATGGGCTTCCTCGTCCTTGAACAGAATCTCCAGCTGCTCGCCCTTGCCGAGACGGCGCCTCAGCGGCAGCTCGAAGGTCCGATGGTCGATCTCGGCGTAGACGCCGACGCCCCGCGCCGTGGCCAGCGGCGGGTCCGAGGCCGGGGCGCCCACGACGCGCACCACCAGGTCGCCGTAGAGCGAGCTCTCGCCGCGGCGGGCCAGCTCCAGGGCGACAACCGATCCGCCCCCCGGCTGCGGGACCAGGCGCACGTTGCGGATCTCCGCCGCCGCGGCGCGCTCGCCCTGGCGGACGATCACCGGGATGCTGGCGCCGAAGACGGTGCGGATGCGGATGGCCATCTGCCCGGGCCGCGGCTGGGCGGCCTGCTCGGCGGTGAACCCCTCGTCGGCAG
>NZ_DATAGM010000480.1:0-5084 GCF_036263695.1 Phenylobacterium sp. | reverse complement strand
GATCTCACCGACCGGCTGAACCAGGCTCTCGAAGCCCCTTCGTCGCCCTAATTCCTCAGGCTCGGCAATCCTTTAGTGTTGACGGAACGATCCGGCGGCAGCATCGCTCTATCGGGGGATAACCAAGGTCTCCAAAGCGATGCGCCGTTCAAACCTTCCTCTGCTCGGGGCTGCACTGGCGCTGATGCTGGCCAGTTGCGCCACGGGTAGGCCCGTCCATTTCGCCGGCCAGGGCTCGTCCGCGAGTGACGATGACGAAGCCGCAGCCAACGCCGAGGCCGAGGCGCCGTTGGTCGCTGCGGCGGCCACCGGCCAGGTGCTGGTCGCCAAGGGCAACGCCATGCTTCCCGGCGCCGGCCCGGCCTTCGGTCCGGGCGGCGCCGTGCGCGCCGGCCCCTCGCCGGGCCTCATCAACGCTGCCCTGCTGCCGCGCGGGGCAAGCGCTGCGGCCTCCGCGCAGCTGCAGGGCGGCCGTGTCGGGAGCGGCGGGGGTGGCTCGCCGGTAGCAGTGACGTCACCAGGCGCCAGCGTCGCGGCGGGCTCACCTGGAGCGGGCGTGACTGCAGGCGTCACCCCCGCCACCGTCGGCGGCCCCGGCCCGGGCGCCGCCACCCTCCCTGGGGCGGGCGTGGGCGCGACCCTGCCGGGCGGCGGCCTCACCGCCTCGCTGCCCTCCGCAACTATCGGGGGCCCTGCGCCTATTGGGGCCACGCTGCCCGGCGCCAGCCTGGGCGCAGCGACACCGATCGGCGGCTTGAACGCGGGCCTGCCGCCAGTCGGCGTGAGCGCGACCCCGTCGGTCGGCGCCGCCAACCTGGGCGCAGGCGTGTTGGGTGCGACCATGAACGCATCGACGCCGCCGCTTACGCCCGCGGCGCCGGGCGGCGTCCCCGGCTCCACACCGCTCACGACCCTCTTGGGCGGCCTCGGCGGCTGACAGAGCGCACCACAACGGACTGCAACATGCGACGCCACTTCCTCCTGCCCTTGGTCCTGAGCATCGCCGCCGCGCCAACGGCGGCGTTCGCGCAAAGCCCGTCGGTGGTCGTTCCCGAAGGGCGGGTCGACCAGACGCCGCCGCCGCCGCGCGAGCGTCTCGAGCAGACGCCGCAAGCCGGGGCGGCGACGCAGAGCCTCCCGCAAGTCGCCCCCTTCACCCTGGCCTCAGTTACCGTCGAGGGCTCGAGCCTGCCGCCGGCGCAGCTGGAGGCGGCCTGGCGCCCCTTCGTCGGTCGCACGATGGACGGCGCCCAACTCGAGCAGCTCACCGACGCCATCGTGGCCGCCTACGAGCGCAGCGACGTGGCGATCTACACCGTCGTGGTCCCCGGGCAGGATTTCGCCGACGGCCGCGTCCGGATGCAGGCGCTGGAGGGCTGGATCGAAGCGGTGCAGGTGCGCGGCGGCGAGGGGAGCAAGGCCCGCGAGCAGGCGGAGGCCTACCTCGCACGGATCGGCGACGAGCGGCCGCTGCGACGCTCGACCCTACAGCGCTACGTCTCGCTGGTGCGGGACATCCCGGGCCTGCGCAGCGGCATGCGGCTGATGACCGGCGCCGATCCCGAGGCGGTGCGGCTCGAGCTCGACATCCAGCCCAGACCCGTCCAGCTGGGGCTGGCGGCGAACAACCGCGGGACCGCCTTCCTGGGACGCACCCAGCTCTCCGCCGACCTCTACCTCAACAGCTTGCTGCAGGGCGGCGACCAGACCCGGCTGACCTACGCCACGCCGACCGATACCGAGCGGTTCCAGTACTACGCCGCCAGCCACCTGGCGCCGCTGAACGACGACGGCACGACCGTGCAGCTCAGCGCCGGGCATCTGCGCACCCGGCCGGCCGGCGTGCCGATCCGCGGCCGGGCCACCTCCGGCGGCGTGGTCATCACCCACCCGCTGATCCGCAGCTATGACCGGGACCTCTACGTCAGCCTGGGACTGGACGGGATCGACGCCGACAACGCCTTCCTGGGGGCCACCTTCTCCGACGAGCGGACCCGCGCCCTCCGCGCCGCGGCCGCCTACACCTGGCAGAGCGACCGGCGGCTGGCCTACGCGGCGGCGACCGGCAGCGTCGGCCTCGACGCCTTCGGCGCCCGCACCCTGAACCCGGCCATTACCGACATCGACTTCGTCAAGCTGAACGCCCGGGCCCGCTTCACCAGCTACGTCGGCGACCGGGTGATCCTGCGGCTCAACGCAGCGGGCCAGTGGACCGACGACCGGCTGCCGGCCTCGGAGCAGTTCGCCCTCGGCGGCGAAGAGTTCGGGCGGGCCTACGAGGCCTCCATCGTCGCCGGCGACTACGGCTATGCAGGCTCCGCGGAACTGGCCTGGCGCCCGCCCGGCCTGGCGCCCGATTTCGCCAGCTCGGAGGCCTACGGATTCGTGGACGGCGGCCGCATCTGGTACCGCGCGCGTCTCGGCTTCCCCACCGTGGACGCGGACCTCGGCTCGGTCGGGCTGGGCGTTCGCGCCGCCTACCGCCAGCGCTTCCTGCTCGAGCTGGAGGCGGCCAAGGCGCTCTCCAACCCGCTGCCCTTCCTCGACCGCGACGACTGGCGCGGAGTCTTCGCGCTCAAGACGCTCTGGTAGGGCCCGCGCGGTTCCTCCTTGCGCGATCCCGCCCGCGGGTGGAGCATCCTGCCATCGGCCGGCCACTGAACGAGCCGGCGTCCGATATTGATGGAGGACGAGACCATGGCCGGCACTAAGCCGGGCGCCACGCGCGCCATCGCCCTGGTCGGCGCTGCAGGCGCCGGCAAGACCACCCTTCTGGAAGCGATGATGTTCGCCAGCGGGGCCATCCCTCGGCAGGGAAGCGTCGACGCCGGATCCAGTGTGGGCGACGCCAGCCCGGAGGCCCGGAAACGCGGCCAGTCCGTCGAGCTCAACCTGGCCGCCTTCGAGTTCATGGGCGACCGCTACGCCGTCTTCGACTGCCCCGGCGCGACCGAGTTCTGCGCCTCCGCCGACGGGGTGCTGCCGGCCGTCGACCTGGCGATCATCGTCGCCGACTCCCATCCCGAAAAGGCCCCCTTGCTGCAGCCGATCTTCAAATCGCTGGAGCGGCTGGGGGTGCCGCACGCCGTGTTCATAAACCGCATCGACCAGGCGCACGGGCCCCTGGACGGCCTCTTGGAAGCCCTGGCGCCGATCAGCTCGGCGCCTATCGTCGCGCGCCAGATCCCGCTGTTCAAAGGCGAGCAGGTGACCGGCTTCGTGGACCTGGCGCTGGAGCGCGCCTTCGTCTATCGGCCGGGCCAGCCCTCCGAGCGCATCGACCTGCCCGAGGACATCGTCGCCCAGGAGGCCGAGGCCCGCTTCCACATGCTGGAGCAGCTGGCCGACTACGACGACACCCTGATGGAAGAGCTGCTCTCCGACCTCACGCCGAGCCAGGACGAGGTGTTCTCGGACCTGGTGAAGGAGATGAACGAGGGGCTGATCGTACCGGTCTTCTTCGGCTCGGCGCTGAATTCGTTCGGCGTGCGCCGGCTCTTGAAGGCCCTGCGCCACGAGACGCCGGACGTCTCCCGCGCCGCCGAGCGGCTGGGGCTGGACGGGCCGTGCGCCTACGCCTTCCGCACCTCGTACGCCGGTCAGGCCGGCAAGCTGACCTTCGCCCGGGTGATGGACGGGACGCTGAGGGACAGCGACGAGCTGACCGACTCCGAGGGCCAGCGGGCCCGGCCCGGCGGCCTCTTCCGGCTCGACGGCGCGGCGACGAAGAAGGTCGACCACGTGGACCGTGGCGAGGTGGCCGCCATCGCCAAGCTGGACCAGGCCGTGGCCGGCCAGGTGCTGTCGATCGACGGCAAGGCCCGCAAGGCGCTGGTCGAGGCGGGGGAGCCCGCGGCCCTCTACTGCATGGCCATCTCTGCCAAGGAGCATAAGGACGACGTCCGCCTTTCCGGCGCCCTGGCCAAGCTGGTGGAAGAGGACCGGACGCTCCGTCTGACCCAAAACCCGATCACCCAGGAGCACCTGCTGGCGGGTCAGGGCGAGGCGCACCTGGCGATCACCCTCGAGCGGCTGAAGCGGCGGTTCGGGGTCGAGGCGCAGGTCGCCAGGCCCAAGGTCTCCTACCGCGAGAGCATCCGAAAAGGCGTCACCCAGCACGGCCGGCACAAGAAGCAGACCGGCGGCCACGGCCAGTTCGGCGACGTGATTATCGAGATCAAGCCGGGGGCGCCGGGCTCGGGCGTCGTCTTCTCGCAGCGGATCACCGGCGGGGTGGTGCCCAAGCAGTGGATCCCCGCCGTCGAGCAGGGGGTGCGGGACGCGGCCCAGAAGGGCCCGCTGGGCTTCCCCGTGGTGGACGTGGACGTCTGCCTGATCGACGGCAGCTACCACTCAGTGGACTCCTCGGAAATGGCTTTCCGAGCCGCCGGGCGGCTGGCCATGAGCGACGGGCTGAAGCAGTGCGCCAGCTATCTGCTGGAGCCTATCGAGAAGCTGATCATCCACGCGCCCTCGTCTGCGACCGCGCGGATCACCGCGGCGATCTCGGCCCGGCGCGGCCAGATCCTCGGCTTCCACCCGAGGGAAGGCTGGGCCGGCTGGGACGAGATCGCGGTCTATCTGCCCGAGAGTGAGCGGCAGGACCTGATCGCCGAGCTGCGCGGGCTCACCCAGGGCCTGGGCGACTACATCGCCGAGTTCGACCACATGGCGGAAGTCACCGGCCGCATCGCCGAAGACATCGTCAAGCGCGAGCACGCGATGGCGTGATGGGGCTCAAGCGCCCTCTTCACCGCTTCGCGGTATTCTCCCCCGCAGTCTGCGCTGCGGGGGAGGATCTAATTCATAAGCTCCTCCCCCGGCCCGCAGAGGGCGGGGGAGGTGGATCGGCGCGCGAGCGCCGAGACGGAGGGGGCGCAATCTTGAGATCGAACCTGCCAGCGACCGGAACCCCTTGGCCCCAGCTGAAGGACCGCATGCTCGGCTACGCCGCCGGGGACGTGCGCTGGCGCGACGGCCGCACGGCCGTCTACGTGTTCAACGCCGGCCCGGAGGTGGAGCAGGTCCAGAAGGAGGCCTACGCCCTCTTCCAGTCGGAGAACGGACTCGGCCCCGCGGCCTTC
>NZ_DATAGM010000479.1:0-1533 GCF_036263695.1 Phenylobacterium sp. | reverse complement strand
CGGGTTGTTGACGCTGGCGGTGATGTGCCCGCCGACGAGCTGGGCCGCGACGTCGCCGCCGCCCTTGTAGGGGATGTAGGTCAGCTTGGTCCCGGTCGCCTGCTCGATGGCGGCCGTGATGATCTGGTCTTCCTGCTTGGAGCCGGTGCCGCCCATCTTGAACTCGTTCGCGCTGCCGGCCTTGGCGGCGTCCACGAACTCCTTCGCGGTCTTGTAGGGCGCCTTGGCGTTCACCCAGAGGACGAACTCGTCGAGCGCCAGCATCGCGACCGGCGTCATGTCCTCCCACTTGAACGGGACGCCCGTAGCGAGCGGCGTCGTGAAGAGGTTCGACAGGGTGATGATGATCTTGTGAGGGTTGCGGTTGGAGCCCTTCACGTCGAGGAAGCCCTCGGCCCCGGCGCCGCCCGCCTTGTTGATGACCACCAGCGGCTGGGACATCAGGCTGTGCTTCTGGATGATGCCCTGGAGCACCCGCGCCATCTGGTCGGCGCCGCCCCCGGTGCCGGCCGGAACGATGAACTCGACCGCCTTGGTGGGCGTCCAGGCAGCCTGTGCAGCCCCGCCCGCGAGACCCACGGCTGCCAGAGCAAAGGCGACGGATTTTCCGAGCGAACGGAGCGCTGTCATGTCGTCTCTCTCCCTTCGGTCCTCGTTCGTGCGAGGCCGATCTTCTTAGAGTTTCGATGGTATTCTGTATCCCAGGCGCGTGCAAGCGGCGGATATTCTTGCATTGCGGCAATCGAGGCCGGCAGTTTTGCTGCGCCGCAGCATCGCCCGCAAGTATTCCGGACGGCGGTGCAGTGACGAGGAGGCCCTGAGCCGCCTCCCTCAGGCGTAGCCTTCAGCACAATGGAGGCGGAAGCGCCTCCTGTACCGTCGACAGGCTCGGGCGGCGGTGCCGCTTTCCGCGCTGACAGGAGCTGACGAGCAGCCCTGGTCTTACCCGAAAGTCGGGTGGGATAGCCCGGCCTGGCAACGGCGACACGGTTGCGGTCGGATTCGGCAGGGGTCCCCCGGCTTCTCGCTGCGTGTCGAGCGCCACGCTCGAGCGGCGCCTCCCCTCCACGAAGGCGGATCGCCGCCGAAGCGAGGGGAGATTGCCCGAAAAAAATCGAGCCTCCTTCGAACCTCTTCTGCGCCTGGCGCGACCAATGGCTGTCCGGGACGCAATCAGGCTCCCGGCGACAGACAGACGACCAGGAGAGCATCATGAACACCCGTTCGCTTCGCAACGTCGCCCTCGCCCTCGCGCTCGGCATCACCGCCGTGGGCGCCACCTCGGGCACCGCCTCCGCCGGCGGCGGCTACATGCCGAAGGGCCCAGGCAAGATCGCCATGCCGCACAAGTTCCCGAAGCCGCACGGCCCGCACTGGCACAAGGGCAAGAAGTGGGGCTACGGATACGGCTGGGGCCCCGGGATCGGGATTGGCCTCGGAGCGGCCGCGCTCGGGATCGCCGCCGCCCACGCCTACGACGATTGCTACGTGAAGCGCGTCGTGAACGTCTACGGCGACGTGTTCTACCGGAAG
>NZ_DATAGM010000478.1:0-9559 GCF_036263695.1 Phenylobacterium sp. | reverse complement strand
TCGATCAGGGACACGATGCGCAGGTGGTCGGTCTTTCGGTGGCCGACGGTGTTCGGGGCCATGTCGGACAGCACCACGTCGGGCGCGCCGCCGAGCAGCTCGATCAGCCTCGGCCCGCAGGCGGGGTCGGTGAAGTCCATCTGGATCAGCTGGGCCGGGGGTAGCGGGTCGACGGGCAACAGGTCGACGCCGACGACGTGGGTCACCCCCCGCTCGATCGCCAGTTGGGTCCAGCCACCGGGCGCCGCGCCCAGGTCCACCACGCGGACCCCGGGCTTGAAGAGCTTCAGACGGTCATCGATCTCGGCCATCTTGAAGGCGGCGCGGGAGCGGTAGCCCTGGGCGCGGGCCTTGGCTGCGAAGGGGTCGTTGATCTGCCGCTCGAGCCAGGCCTGGGACGAGGGCGTGCGCTGCTTGGCGCTCTTCAGGCGCGCGGGCGTCGCCCGGGCCTCGTCGCCGCCGCGGGTCGGCGCCCGAACCATCCGCTTGCGGGGTGGCTCGCTCATGGCCGCGACCGCCGACGGCGCCTGCGCCTGCGGCCGGCCCCCTGGCTCATCAGGGACAGCAGGATGCCTTCGCGCAGGCCGCGGTCGGCGACCCGCACGCGCGAGCAGGGCCACAGTTCCTGCACGGCTTGCAGGATCGCCGCGCCGGCCAGCACCAAGTCGGCCCTGTCGGGCCCGATGCAGGGCTGGTCCGCGCGCTCGCGCGGCGACAGGTTCAGCAGGCGAAGGGCGGCCGCGTCGCAGTCGTCACGGTGCATCCAGATGCCGTCGACCCGCGAGCGGTCGTAGCGGCGCAGATTGAGGTGCAGCCCCGCCAGGCTGGTGATCGCCCCGGAGGTGCCGATCAGGTGAGCCCGGTCGGCCTCGAAGATCGGGCGCATGGAATCGGCGCGGTCGAAGGCGGCGATCTCGGCCTTCACGGTATCGACCATCGCCCGGAACCACGCCCTGGTCGCCTGTTCGCCCTCGGGGAAGCGCTCGGCCAGGGTCACCACCCCGATTGGAATCGAGAGCCAGGCCCGGATCGGCAGGCGGCCGGGCGCGAACTGCCCCGGCGGCTCGTCCAGGCCCCCGGCGTTCAGGTCCACCCAGGAGAGTTCCGTGGAGCCGCCGCCCACGTCCACCACCAGGGCGGCGTCGGCCTCGCGGTCCAGCAGATTGAGGCAGCCGGCCACCGAGAGCTGGGCCTCCTCGTGGGGCGTGATCACCTGCAGCCGAAGGCCGGTCTCGCGGGCCACCCGGGCGATGAACTCGGCGCCATTGGCGGCCGAGCGGCATGCTTGGGTGGCGATCGCCTTGAGCTTCACCACCCGGCGGCGGCGCACCTTCTCGGCCGAGACCTTGAGGGCCTGCAGGGCCCGCTCCATGGCGTGCTCGGAGAGCCGGCCCGTCTGGGAGAGCCCCTCCCCCAGCCGGACGATTCGCGAATAGGCCTCGACGACCCGAAAGCCGGACGAAGCTGGCGTTGCGATCAGCAGGCGGCAGTTGTTGGTGCCCAGGTCGAGCGCAGCGTAGCAGGGCGGCTCGCCCGCACTCGTCTCCCCAGCGCGCCGCAAGGCGCCGGGCGCGCTCGGCGCCTCGTCCATGGACAGCATCCGTCCTTCGCAGGCGCAGCCATCATCGGGCGCCTGATTTCGATTGTGACCATATCAGGGCCCGCCCCCGCTTAGGAAGCGGCGCGGATCGTCACGCCCCGAATGGGCTTCCCGTTCCGCGGCTTGCGCGCTAGCTGACGGCTCGCGCCTCAAGCGCGTTCACTTCTCGGTTAGATAATGGGTGTTAACTTCTCCCGCATGGATGCTCGTTGCGCCAAGTTTGCGATCGGCCAAGTGGTCCGGCACCGGGTCTATTCGTTCCGGGGCGTGATCTTCGACGTCGATCCCGAGTTCGCTGAGACGGAGGAGTACTGGCTCTCCATCCCGTCCCACATCCGGCCGCACAAGGACCAGCCGTTCTACCATCTGCTGGCCGAGAACGATCAGAGCTCCTACGTGGCCTACGTCTCCGAGCAGAACCTGGTGCCCGACGACACCGGAGAGCCGGTCGGCCACCCCCAGACCTCGCTGCTCTTCGAGAGCTTCCGCGAAGGCCAGTACACCCTGCGGCCCCGCATCAGCCATTAGGCGCTTCTGCGCGCACGATCCTGCCGCTGACTGGCGCCTGAGCGAAGAAAAACGCACGGAACTTTCGCAACCAGGGGTCCATTCTCTGCGCATGAGCGCGGATGGATTCGCCTCGCCGCCGCCTGGGGCGCGGGCGGACTGGACGATCGACCAGGACTGGGCCGGCTACACCGAGGCCGAGCACCAGGTCTGGATCACGTTGTACGAGCGCCAGGCGGCGCTGCTGCCGGGCCGGGCCTGCGATCCGTTCCTGAAGGGCCTCGAGGCCCTGGACCTGCACCGCACCGGCATCCCCGACTTCGCCCGCATCAACGAGGAGCTGGGCCGGCTCACCGGCTGGCGCGTTGTCGCGGTGCCGGGGCTGGTCCCCGACGAGGTGTTCTTCGACCACCTGGCCAATCGCCGCTTCCCGGCCGGGCGGTTCATCCGCGGGCCGGATCAGCTGGACTACCTGCAGGAGCCGGACGTCTTCCACGACGTGTTCGGCCACGTGCCGATGCTGACCGACCCGGTCTTCGCCGACTTCATGCAGGCCTACGGCGAGGGCGGGCGGCGGGCGATGCGGCTGGGGCGGCTGAAGAACCTTGCCCGGCTATATTGGTACACGGTGGAATTCGGCCTGCTGGACACCCCGCAGGGCCTGCGGATCCTCGGGGCCGGCATCGTCTCCTCGCACGCCGAGACGATCTTCGCGCTGGACGATACCTCGCCCAACCGCCTGGGCTTCGAGTTGGAGCGGGTGATGCGCACCCCCTACCGGATCGACGACTTCCAGCAGGTCTATTTCGTGGTGCCGAGCCTGGACGCTCTGCTGGACGCCAAGCGCCAGGACTTCGGGCCCATCTACGAGCGGCTCGGCTCGGCCTGGGACATCCCCATCGACGCCGTCCTGCCGACTGACCGGGTGTTCACCCGGGGCACCCAGGCCTACGCGGAGGGCAAGGCGGCTCAGTAGTCGCGCCGCCAGCGCACCGCCAGGCGCGAGTCGCCCTGGCCCGTCAGGCGCGAGAGGACCGAGAGGTTGCGGCTCACCCGCCACTCCACCTGCGCCGCCGGACCCTGGCGACCGCCGCCGATAATCTCCAGGTAGACGTCCTCGGTCAGGTACTTGCCGCCGGCGACCATCACGCCGGATTCGTCGCCGCCCACCAGCGCCAGCCGGTCGAGGCCGGCGAAGGTGCGCAGGCCGCCGATCACGTCGAAACCTCCGCCGCCGGCCAGGGCCGACAGCGCCGAGGCGAGCTGGGCCGCCTCCAGGGGCGAGAGCTGGGAGGCCGAGCGGCCGAACAGCACCTGGCTGAGAACCTCGTCGTTGGGCAGCACCGGCCGGGAGGTCAGCGTGATCTCCGGTTCGGCCGCGGTGCCGCGGATGCGCACCTCGGCGGTGAGCGCCGGATCCTCGCGGACGGCGGTCAGGTCCAGGCGGATGCCCTCGGCGCTGCTGGCCAGGTAGACCACCCCCCGGTCGTCGAACTCGAACCGCTTGCCGGCGAACTCGTAGCCGCCGCGGACCACGCGAGCCGTGCCGGTGAGCTGCGGCCGCGCGGTGGTTCCGGCCACGTGGGCGTCCAGCGAGAACTCCACGTCGAGGCCGCGGCCGCGCAGGAACACCCGGCGCGGCCCCTTCAGGGTAACGTCTAGGGCGATGGCCGGTCCCTGGCGCGGCCGGATGTCGAACGGCTCGTCCAGATCCTCGGGCTTGTTGCGTTCGATCACGTCGAGGGTCACGACGCCCGACGGCGTCGGCGGGTCGGCGGCGATGTCGGCCCGGTCGATCGTCAGCGCCCCGGCCAGCCGCACGCGGCCGTCCGCGGCCCGGTTGATGGTCGCCTGCCCGCTGGCCGACGCCGTGGCCATCTCGTTGTCGATCAGGCGGAAGCTCTTCAGGTCCAGCCGGAAGCTGCTCTCGCCGTTGCGGGTCAGGCTGATGTTGCCCGAGCCCTGCACGGCGCCGCCCTCGGGACCGCGGCCGCTCATCTGAGTGACGTCGATGCCGGCGTTGGTGAAGTCGGCCCGCAGCACCACGTCCTGCAGCGTGAGTCCGGTGACGGCGTCCTCGAAGCGGCCGGCATCGACCGCGCCCTTCCCGCGGGCCTTCGGATCGGCCAGGGTGCCGCTCAGCGTGCCCTGAGTGCTGACCCGGCCGGACAGGGTTCGCTCGCCGCCGATCAGCAGGTCCCACAGCGGACGGATCTCCCCGTTGGCCTGGAATTGGCCGCTGATCGGGCGGCGGCGGTTCAGAGCCAGGCGCAGCGGACTGGCGGAAGCCTCGGCCGGAAGGACCACGTGGGCGGCGGCGCGCAGGCCCTGGGCGTTGCCGGCGTCGGCGTCGATGGTCAGCTGATTATCCGACAGCCGGGCCAGCAGCGATCCGTCCAGCCCCTGGACGGGATCGGAGCCGCGGCCGCGGGCGTCCTCAAGCTTGGCGTCCAGCACCCCGTCCAGCCGGTCGCCGCGGCCGCGGAGGGCCAGCACGCCGTTGATCCGGCCGGCCAAGTCTTCGTTGAACAGCTGCAGATCGAGACGGGTCAGCTGGGCCCGCAGGTCGGCGGCGGTCTCGTCCAGCCGCGCATCGACGTTGAGCAGGCCCCCGCCGCTGGTGGCCAGCCGCACCCTGGCGGTCTGGGCCGGGCCGCCGAAGCCGAACACCGCCGGCTCCGCGGTGCGCAGCTCGCGGTCTCCGAGCTTGCCGGCGCCGGCCAGAGTGAGGGTGTAGCCGGGACCGGAGTCGGCCAGGGTCCCCTGCCCGTTCAGCGTCCAGCGCCCGCTGGTGGAGGCCCCGGTCGCCTCGACGGTGTACGGCAGCCGCGAAAGCGGCCCCTGGCCGGTGATGCGGCCACGAGCAATGGAGAAGCGGGCGCCCTTCGGGACCGCGCCGCGGGCCGTGAGGTCGAAATCTCCACGGCCGCCGGCGGAATCCACCAGCCGCACCCGACCGGCCACCTCGCCGCGGTCGAGCAGGATGCCGGGGCCGACCGCCAGCTGCAGGTCGGCCGAGGACGGGGTGTTGCGACGGAGCGAGAGCGCCCCGGTAGCGCGGATGCCGCCGGCGTCCACCGCCACGTCCGTCAGGTCTACGCCGCCGCGCGGGAAGCGGAAGGCTGCCGAGCCCTTGGCCGGTCCGTGCTCGCTGGCGGCGGTGACCGCGATCGTGCCGCTGGACCCGTCCGGGCGGCTCAGGAAGCTGAGGACGATGCGGGCGTCCCGCAGCGGCAGCTGCGGCAAGTCGACGGCCTCGGCGTTGGCGACCACGTCGACCCGCGGCGTCAGCAGGGTCCCGCCAACCGCGCCGGTTCCCTTGGCGGCCCCGGTGATCTCCACCGGCCCGGCCCGGAACGGCCCGTCCGCCGACCAGTCGCCCTTGAAGGCCAGGTTGGTCTCCGGGCCGAGCACGCCGGCGAAGTCGGCGCGCCCCTTGGCCCCGTTCAGCCGGGCCTGGGCGACCGAGAACAGCCCGTCCCGCCAGCTGGCCTTGCCGTTCAGGGTCGGCGAGGCGCCTAAGATCCGGTCGAGCTCGGCGAACCCGGAGGCGAACCGCTGGCCCTTGGCGTCCACGTCGAACAGCCACGGCGAGGTCTCGCCACGGTCCCGCGTCGCCCGCCACTCGGCGTTGACCACGCCTGAGGCGCCGATCCGCGCGGCCGGCAGGTTGGTCACCTGCGCCCGGCCCTTGAAGCTCAAGTTGCCCAACAGGCCGATGCCGCCGCTGCCGGTGATGTTGAGGCCGGTCCCGTCCGCCTTCAGGTCGCGCACCAGCCATCGGCCGTCGCCCAGCCGCTCCAGCGCCACCTCGGCCTTGGGCGTCGGTCCCAGCAGCGGGCCGAGAAGGTTCTCGCTGCGCCCGCCGGCGATGGCGAGCTTGGTCTCGATGGCGATGATCTGGTTCTTGCGGGTGACCGTCACCGGGCCGGAGGCGCGCTCGGCGATATAGTCGAGGACGTTGGCGTCCTCGGCCGAGGCGTTCCCGACCAGCTTCCATGTCTCCCATTCGCCGGTCAGCACCCCGCTGGCGCGCATCGCGCCCATCGGTGGGAACGGGATGATGCGGGCCGCCAGCGGGGTCTGGGCGCTGATCGTCCAGCCCTGCGGTCCGGTGCGCCGCTCGCCGAGATTGCCCAGGCCGCGGGCGCTCACCAGCAGGTTCTCGGCCTTGGCCTCGGCGACCAGGTCGAAGAGCGAGCCGCCGGCCTTGCGCCCGGTGACGCTGAATGTCGCTTCCGGGCCGAAAGCGTTGGCGTAGCCCTGGGTGAGGGTCGAGGCGGTCAGCACCAGCCGGCCGGCCGCCTGGCCGCCCTGCGGGTTCCAGGCGCCGTGGGCCTGCAGCGGGCTGGCGGTCCCCGAGGTGGCCGCCGCCGAGAACCGGCCCTCGCTCATCTTCCCGTTGGCGTCCACCTGCAGGGCGAATGGCTGGTCGGTGGGAAGGCCCAGGGCGCCGGCGAGCGCCCCGCCCTCCGCCTCCAGCGCCCGGGCGGCGACCTTCAGCGGCCGGCGGCCCCCAAACTCGAAGCGGACGTCCAGGTGGTCGCCGGGACGCAGCACGCTGTCGGCCTCGATCCGGCCGCTCTGTCCGCTGTTGCGACGGCCGAGCTCCACCTCGCCCGTGAGGTCGTAGACGCCTCGTTCGTAGCTGAACGCCGGCAACAGCTCGACACGGGCGCTGAAGGCGTCGATGTCCACCGACAACGGCATGCCCGGCGACTTGGTGCTGGGCTCCAGCGTCGGGCGGCGGACCAACTGCACGCTCTTGGCGGTGATCTCGTCGGCGAGCAGCCGGCGGAAGAACAGCTGGCTGTAGTCCCATTCCACCTGGACGTCTCGAGCGTCGAGCCAGACCCCCTTCTCGTCGGAGATGGTCAGCCGCCGGACGCTGAAGTTGCGCCACACGTCGCCTGAGAGCCCATAGAGCTTCAGCCGCCCGAAGCGGCCGAGCTTCAGCCCGTCGGTCCGCGCCTCGATCAGCAGCCGGGTCTGCGGCAGCAGCACGCCGTATCGGGTCGCCACCAGCGCCGCGCCCATCAGCAGGCCCAGCACCGCGCAGACGACGACGATCGCCTTGGGAAGCCGCGCCCGGCGGCGCTTGGGAGCCTCTGCAGTCTCGGTGCTCAAAAGCTCTGCCCGATGCTGAGGTAGACCTGGAAGGGCGCATCGCTGGTCCGCCGGTCGAGCGGGACGGCGATGTCGGCGCGGATGGGACCAAAGCCGAGGTCGTAGCGCACGCCCACGCCGACGCCCACGCTGAAGTCCTTGCCCGCCGGGAACGGATCGGTGCCGACGGCGCCGCCGTCGATGAACGCCGCCATGCCCCAGGGCCCGAACAGCTTGCGGCGCACCTCGATGGAGGTCTCCAGCAGGGAGACCCCGCCCTGGGGCGTGTTGTCCTCCAGCCTCGGACCCACCGCCTGATAGGCGTAGCCGCGCACCGACCCGCCGCCGCCGGCGTAGAAGCGGCGGGACGCCGGCACCTCGGGGATCGTCCCGCCGACCATGGTCCCGACCCGCAGCCGGCCCGCGATCACCGTGCGGCCCTCGTCGTCGAGGGGATAGTAGGCCGTACCCTGGGTCTGCAGCTTCAGGTACGGCAGGGTGTCTTCGCCGGCGATCAGCGTCGGCTCGACCCGCGCCTCCACGCGCCAGCCGCGCTTGGGATCAAGCGGGTCGTCGGACCGGTCGAGGGCCAGGGCGCCGAGCAGGGTGCCGGTCACCAAATCCCGGCCCAGTGGGGAGAGCGCGCCGCGCCTCAGCTCTTCGGTGCGGCTGAGGTCCAGAGTGGCGCCGACCGTCAGGTAGGAGGTCTTGCCGTAGCGGCGGGTGATGTCGGCATGCACGCCCGCGCCGGTCTCGTCGTAGGCGTCGGTCTTGACCTGGTAGGCCGCCCCGCCGAGCCGCAGCGTCTGCTGTGGCCGGCGCCAGTGCGGCAGGCTGAGCTCGCCGCCGAGCCGGCTGTCGATGCTGGAGAGACGGCCGAGCAGCTCGAGGGTGTCGGCGCGGCCGAGCACGTTGTAGCGGGTCCAGCGGGCCTCGACTCCGGCCCCGTCGGTGGTGGAATAGCTGGCGCCCAGCTCCAGGGTGCGCCGCTCCCGGTCGGCCAGGCTGACCACGATGGGCCGGAGGCCTTCGGGCGTCGTCCGCTCCTTGGGCGCGAGGCCGACGGTGACGGAGTCGTAGACGCCGGTGTCGAGCAGCCGGCGCTCCAGCTCCGCGACGTCCTCGGGATCGTAGGGCTCGCCCTCGCGCCAGGGGGCCAGGCGCTGGACCCACTCGGGATTGGTGCGCCCCTCGGTGACCAGCTGCAGCCCGTCGAGACGCACCAGGTCGCCGGCGTTGATGCGGAAAGTGGGGCGAAGGGTGCTGTCGGCGTGGTCGACGATCACCTCGCGAGGCGCGGCCGCGACGTCGGCGTAGCCGCTCTTCTGGACGGCGGCGACGGCGCGCCCTTCCGCCGCCAGCACGTCGGCCGCCCGGCCCGGCGCGCCGGGCTCGAGCAGCAGCGCCTCCTCCGCGGACTGGCGCACTTCTGGCTGCGGCGGCTCGCCGACCCAATCCAGCCTGGGCGCGGCGACGGTGAACCGCGGGCCCGGCGTCACCCGAACGATGGGAACCGGCGGCTCGGTTTCGGTGAGGTCGGCCTCGACCTCATGGGCGTAGTAGCCTTCGCTGCGCAGGACGGCCATGGCGTCCTCGGCCGCCTCCCGGGCCCGGCGGCGGGCGTCGAAGCGGTTCTGAATCGGCCGCTCGGTCTCGCCGATCGCCTGGGCGATGGCGGCCCGGAGCTCGTCGTCGAGCTCACCTTCGATGGTTGCGCGCGGCGACTGAGCAAAGGCGCGTGGGGCCGAGGCCCAAGCACACAAAGCCGCAGAGGCGGCGACTGCGACGACCAGTCGACCCAAGCAGACTCATCCCTGACCGTCCCCTCTCGCGGTGTAACGGGGCCGTACCCCCGTGTCACCCGCAGGCACGTGAAAGCCGCTGATTTTCCAGAGGCGCCGGCGCCCGGAATCTGGGCGGTGCATCCCGCCTCCCGGGCCGCTCGACTACGAACAACAGCAGCAACAGCAGCAGGAGGTCTTAGGGGAGCGGCGACGTCGCCACCCTGACCACCGCGCGCGGCGGGGTCGGAAGGACGCGCCGAAGGCTGTAGATCCACCAGTCGGAGGCGTCGTACGAGACCTGCACCAGCAGGCTGCCGGGGCGCCGCTGCAGGGTGACGCGGGTGGCTTGTGCGCGGGCGTCGCCGGGCAGGCGCAGCGCCGCCGCACGCCGGGCGAGCTCTTCCTGGACATGAGGGTCGGGGCTCGACCGGGCCGCCCTGGCCCCCTCCTCGGCGGCCGCCTGGACCCGGCTGCTCAGCCACCAGTAACCGCTCCAGGCCGCCAGCTGACCGACCATCAGCACCAGGGCAGGCGCAAAGAGCAGCCCCTGATATCGGCGCAG
>NZ_DATAGM010000477.1:0-9819 GCF_036263695.1 Phenylobacterium sp. | reverse complement strand
GTGCTGAACGACGTGCTCGACATCTCCAAGATCGAAGCGGGCAAGCTGACCCTGATCGCCGAGGACTTCGATCTGGAGGCCGCCGTGGCCCCGGTGAAGGACGCCTGCGAGCCCCTGGCCGCGAAGAAGGGCCTGGCGTTTGGCTTCGAGGTCGGCCCGGCCGCCCAGGGCGCCTGGCGGGCGGACGCCGACCGCCTGCGCCAGATCCTGCACAACCTGCTCTCCAACGCGATCAAGTTCACGCCCAAGGGCCGCATCGACGTCCGCTTCGACGTGGACGCCTCGGGCGCCCTCTGCCTGACGGTCGCCGACACCGGCATTGGCATCGCGGCCGACAAGCTGCCCACCCTGTTCGACAAGTTCGTGCAGGCCGACAGCTCGGCCACCCGGGAATACGGCGGCACGGGCCTGGGCCTGGCCATCTGCCGCGAGCTGACCCAGATGATGGGCGGCGCGGTCACGGTCGACAGCCGGCCCGGCAAGGGCTCGACCTTCACCGTCACCCTGCCTTTTGCCCGCGGCCTAACGCCCGCAGCGGCGGACGAGCCGGGCCTCGAGGCGCAGCCGGAAGGCGCGCTCCGGATCCTCGCGGCCGAGGACAACGCCACCAACCAGCAGGTGCTGGCCGCCGTGATGGCCGCCCTGGGCATCGAGGTGGAGATCGTTCCCGACGGGGCCGCCGCGGTGGAGGCTTGGCGGCACGGCGCCTACGACCTGATCCTCATGGACATCCAGATGCCGGTGATGGACGGCATCGAGGCGGCCAAGACGATCCGCAAGCATGAGCGCAAGCAGCGCCGCCCACGCACGCCGATCGTGGCGCTCACCGCCAACGCCCTCTCCCACCAGGTGGAGGAGTATCTGGCCGCCGGCATGGACGGCCACATCTCCAAGCCGATCGAGATCGCCAAGCTCTACGACGGCATCGTGCGCGCCCTCGGCCCGGCCCAGCTGGACGCCGCGGCCGCGGCTTGAAGCCACCGCCAAGCTGAACGGCAGACAACGACGGTCTCAGATCGCCTTCAGGAGCGGAGGTGTTTTCTGGCCTTGATGTCGCCCCTGTGGGCGAGTGTTGAGGAGAACCGTTATGAAGAAGATGCTCCTGTCGCTGGCGGCGGTCTCGGCGCTCGCCTCCGTGGCGCTGCCGGCCGCGGCCCAGCCCTGGGACGACCGATACGACGACCGTCGCTACGAAGACGACCGCTACGACCGTTACGATGGGCGGGGCATCGACCGCGACCGCTACGAAGACCGCTGGGACGGCGACCGGCGCTTCGATGTGACCGACCGCCTGCAGGTGCGCATCGAGCGCTCCTTCCGCAACGGCCGCATCACCCGCCAGGAGTACTACAGCCTGCACAACCAGGTGCGTGAGCTCGAACGCCTCGAGTTCGCCTATCAGCGCGACGGCCGCCTGTCGCGGTGGGAGCTCACAGACCTCGGCCGCCGCGCCAACTTCATCGAGAACCGCCTGCGCCGTGAGCGGCAGGACCGGGACTGGGGCTTCTACCGCTAAATCTCCCCCTGCAACCGAACCGCCCCGGACGGGTTAACAGCCCCCGTCCGGGGGACTTCGAAGCAGAGGGACACCAAAGCAGAGGAGTTAAACCCATGAAGAGGCTCACCACCCTCACCCTGGCCGTCTCCGCCCTGGCCCTGTCGGCCGGCGCCGCTTCAGCTCAGAGCTGGGTTCCGGTCAGCAACCGGCTCGAGCGCCTGGACGAGCGGATCGACGCAGGCATGCGCAACGGCGATCTGACCCGCGCTGAGGCCATTCGCCTGCGGAGCGAGTTCGACGCTCTGGCCCGGCTGGAGATGCGCTATCGCGCCAACGGCCTGACGGCCTGGGAGCGGAGCGATCTCGACCAGCGCTACGACCAGCTGTCCATGCGCGTGCGCTTCGAGCGCAACGACGCCCAGGAAGGCTGGTACGGCGGCCGCGGCTGGACCGACAACCGCGGGACCTGGGTTTCGATCGACCGGCGGCAGGCCCAGCTCGACCAGCGGATCGACCGCGGTCTGCGCACCGGCCGGCTGACCCCCGCCGAGGCTGCGCGGCTTCGCGCGGAGTTCTATCAGATCGCCCGCGTGGAGGCCCGCTACCGGTCCGGCGGCCTGACGCTGGCCGAGCGCAGCGACCTGGACCGCAGGTTCGACCGCTTGGCGGCCCGGATCCGCTGGGAGGGCCGCGACAACCAGTACGGCTATAACCGCTACCGCTAGGCGGTCATCCGAGGAGAGCCTGAGCGCCCCCGCCGGCCGGCGGGGGCGCTCTTGCTTTGGGCGCCTTTGGAAGAATGCGCTCGGACCCGGTTGGGACGGACCCGAGCGCCTGGCCGAAAGCGGGGGGAAGCTTCGCCTTCGGTGAAATTCGGAAATCTCACGCGCCGCGACGGCGCCGCGGAAGGCGCGAACGGCGCCAGCCTGTTGACCTGCGGGCACCACCTAACGCTGCGGAAGCGTTGCTGAGGGTTGGACACCGCGGCCATTCGACCCTCTAATGCGAACGGCGTTACTGGATCGCCTGTCAATTACGGTGTTCGTGTCATGACGCTCGAGTACCTGGACGACCTTCCCCGCCCTCGGCCGGGCGCCCACAAATCCACCCCGCCTTTCGCCGCGTTGCGCGCCTTCGAGTCCGTCGGACGCGTCGGCGGCCTGCGCCGCGCGGCCCAGGACCTGGGCCTCGACCACGCGGTGGTCAGCCGCCACGTGCGGGCGCTTGAGTCTTGGCTGGGCGTGTCGCTGATCGACCGCCTGCAGTCGGGTGGACGGCTGACGCCGGACGGCGAACGCTACCACCGGCGCATCTCGGCGGCCCTGGGCGAGATCGCGGCGGCCACCACCGACCTGATGCGGCCGGGCGAGCAGGGACCGCTGAAGATCTGGTGCCCGCAGGGGTTCGCTTCCCACTGGCTGGCGCCGCGCCTGGGGCAGTTCCGCACCGACAACCCGGGCCTGGAGATCGAGGTCCAGCCCACCGAGGCCAAGCCCAACTTCGCCGCCCGCGAAGCCGACGCCGACATCCGCTACGTGCCCGGTGAAGCGACGCCCGCCGGTCTGTTCACCCGCGTGCGCTGGATCGAGCTGGTGCGTCCGGAGGTGATGGCGGTGGCCAGCCCCGCTCTGCTGGCCGCCCATCCGCCGGTCCGCGAACCGGCCGACCTGCTGGCCCTGCCGCTGCTGCACAAGAAGACCGACGAGCAGTGGCGCAACTGGCTGGGCGAACAGGGCCTGAAGGGCGTCGGCCAGGTGCCGGGCCTCAGGCTCTGGTACAACTCGATGACCGTCGAGGCCGCCAGCCGGGGCCAGGGCGTGGCGCTGGCCAACGCCTGCGTCGTGCGCGATCAGCTGCGGGACGGCCGGCTGGTGAAGGTCGACGTCGGCCGGCCGGTGACAAGCGGCGCCTACTTCTTTACAACCCGCGCCGACCGCTGGAGCCACCCCCCGCTGGTGCGGCTGCGCCGCTGGCTGTTGCAGGAGCTCGCGGAGTGACGAGGCGGTGCGCGCCGGTCACCACCGGCGACCCAAAGGGCAACTTCCCTTTCCCCCACCCCCACGGACGATGAACCGACCAGGGGACGCGAGAAGATCCCCGGCAGGAAACGCCCGGCCGCTAGGCCAGCTCTAGAACGACGTGTCCGCGGGGGAAGATTCCAGCCGCAGCCGCGCCCTGACCTCGGGCGCGCGCCCGCTGCGCTGTCCCCTTCGCGGAGCCGAGGAGGGACAGGAATGAGAACGCGTCTTTTCACCGCCGCATCGCGCGCCAGCTTGGCGCTCGCCCTCGGGCTGCTCGCCCAGCCCGCCCTCGCCCAGGACGAGCCGAGCGAGGTCGAGGAAGTTGTGGTCACCGGCTCCTACATCGCCGGCACGCCCGAGGACGCCGCCGTTCCCGTCGACGTCGTGACCGCCCAGACGCTCGAGGAGCAGGGCTCGCCGACCATGGTACAGATGGTCAAGACCATGAGCGGCGTCGGCTCGGGCGTGGGCGAGAGCAACCGCTATCTCACCGGGGCCGGCACCGCCTCCGTCAACCTGCGCGGCTTCGGCGCCTCGCGGACGCTCAGCCTGTTCAACGGCAGGCGCATGGCCGACACCACCCAGGCGACCTCGACCACCGGGGTCGGCGGCGGCGCCGACCTGTCCTTCATCCCCACGGCGGCGATCGGCCGGATCGAGGTGCTGAAAGAGGGTGCGGCCGCGATCTATGGCTCCGACGCCGTCGGCGGCGTGGTGAACTTCATCACCCGCAAGGACCTCGACGGCTTCGAGGTCGCAGCCCAGTACGCCTTCATCGACGGCTCGGACGGCGACTACGAGGCCAGCATCGCCTGGGGCCACACCTTCGACGCAGGCAACGTGCTGCTGACCGCCGGCTATCGCCGCCGCAGCGTGCTGCCGACCCTGGAGCGCGACTGGGCGCTGATCCCCTACGAGCAGGGCCCGGCCGCCGGCTGGACGATCGCCACCAGCGTTCCCAACTACCTGCGACCGAACGGCACCAACTTCCCCGCAGGCGCCTACCTCGGGCCCGATGGCGTCCTCTACAGCCTAACCACCGCTCAGCCGATCCGGGACAACGGCTGCCCTGAGATGGGCGGGGTGCTGACGGTCTCGACGACCAACGGCGCGCCGGTCACTACGCCGACGCCGACCTCGGCCTGCCGGTTCCAGTTCACGCCCTGGAACGACTTGGTCAACGACGAGTACCACTATCAGCTCTACGGTGAAGTGAACTTCGAGTTCAGCGAGAACCTGGCCTTCCACGGCGAGGCCATGTGGGCGCTGCACGAGGTGCCCCGGCAGCGGATCAGCCCCTCCAACGCGACCACCAACTTCCCCACCGCCGCCAGCCTCGGCGGGACCTCCGGGGCGACGGCGACGCCGTCGTTCAACTTCCAGACCTTCTTCTTCGTGCCGGCCAACAACCCGGGCTATCAGGCGACCTTCAACTGGG
This sequence comes from Phenylobacterium sp., assembly GCF_036263695.1. Lineage (GTDB taxonomy): Bacteria > Pseudomonadota > Alphaproteobacteria > Caulobacterales > Caulobacteraceae > Phenylobacterium. The sequence goes on along the minus strand of NZ_DATAGM010000477.1, from coordinate 4,862 downwards.
TGGCCGACCCGGCGCGCGGCTGCATGGCGCCGCTGACCCGCGCCCAGTGCGCCGCGGCCCTGTCCGTCCCCGGCATGGCCATCCCGCAGGCCAGCTGGCGGCCGATCTCCTTCTCGGGCGATCCCAACACCCCGGACGGCGGCGGCCACCAATCGGTGGAGGCGGACGCCTACCGCGTCTCCGGCGGCTTCCGGGGGACGGTGTTCGAGGCGATCAACTTCGACACCGCCCTGACCTACATGGAGACCCAGAGCCGCACTTCCACGCCGGACATCCTGACCAACCGGCTGCAGAACGCCCTGAACGGCTTCGCCAGCCGCAAGGGCGACGCCAACCAGTGCGAGCTGTCGGAGCGGACTCCGGCCAACGCCGGCAACGCCGCGGCGGGCTGCTACTGGTTCAACCCCTTCGCCAACGCCCAGACCATCAAGCTGCAGGGCGGGGCGGCGACGCCGTTCACCAACCCGGCGGTTCTGAACGACCCCCTGGTGCTGCAATGGCTCTACGAGTCGCCGCTCAGCACGCTGACCAACCGATTGTTTGTCGCCGACGCGGTGTTCAGCGGCGAGCTGCCGATCACCCTGCCGGGCGGGACGGTCGCCTACGCGGTCGGCGGCCAGTGGCGCAAGCGGACCTTCATCGGCGAGTACAGCGAACTGAACAACTCGCAGATCACCCCGTGCGTCGACTCCATCGACGACGGCACGCCGGTCTGCGTGGTGCCCACCGGGCCGCTGAACTTCAACGCCCCCAACGAGAACTACAACGACACGGACGACGTGTGGGCGCTGTTCGCCGAGACCCGCATACCCGTGCTGGAGAACCTGGAGTTCACTCTCGCCATCCGGCACGAGGACCACGGCGACATCGGAACGACCACCAACCCGAAGGTCGCGGCCCGCTGGCAACCGCTGGACTGGCTCACCTTCCGCGGCTCGGCCAGCACCACCTTCCGCGCCCCGACGCCGCTGGTCACCACGCCCCGCGAGCAGAAGGGCGTGGCCAACCTCGGCGGCACCTACCGGGCGGTGATCACCGCCAACAACCCTGACCTGCAGCCGGAGACGGCGACCACCTACAACGTCGGCTTCGTGGTCGAACTGGGCGGCTTCACCGGCTCGCTCGACTACTACAAGTTCGACTTCGAGGACGAGCTGACGGTCGAGACCGCGGCGCAGATCTTCAACCAGGCGAGCCTGCTGGCCGCGAGCCCGGCGGCCTGCAACGACCCGGGACTGGCGCCGCTGAAGGCCCGCTTCGTCTACTCGGCTGGGGGCGGGGTCACCGGCTGCGACGTGGGCAGCATCATCACCACCCAGGTGAACATCGTGAACGGGCCGGACACCACCACCAGCGGGCTGGACGCCCGCGCCCAGTACGACTGGGACGAGGTCGACCTGTTCGGATGGGGCGAGGGCCTCAGCGCCGCAGTAGGCTTGGAGGCCACCTATCTATTCGAGTTCCAGCGCGGCGACTTCAGCCTGCTGGGCGCGGACGACATCGTCTTCCAGCCGGCCGTGGACCGGGCGGGCCGGCACGACCTGCTCTCCACCTTCATCTCCTATCCGAAGCTTCGGGGCACGGCCTTCGCGAGCCTGTCAGCCGAGAACTGGAGCCTGCGCTGGCAGATCCTCTACCACGAGGGCACCACGCCGCTGCCGGGCACCAGCAGCACCGTCTACTTCAACGGCGTCGCGGTGACGGTCGGCAAGAGCGAGGACTTCTGGCAGCACGACGTCATCCTGCGATACGAGCTGCCGTGGGACACGGTCGCGACCTTCTCGGTGCAGAACGTCTTCGACCGGGACCCGCCCTTCAAGCACAGCCAGTTCAACTATGACTACACCGCGGCCAGTCCCCTGGGCCGGGTGTTCGAGATCGGCTTGAAGAAGCGGTTCTAGAGGAAGATGGCCGGACCGCGGCGAGAGCCGCCGCGGTCCGGCGTATCGCTTAGGAGGCGCTCAGCGCCTGCTCGCCCGCGCCGGCCCGGCGCTGCAGACGGCGGCTGACCACCACCGGGGCGCGGACGGCGCGCGGGGCGTCCGCGCTCGGCACGCGCCATTGCCATTCGAAGGCGGCGAGCCAGATCCATCCGCCGTCGGACAGACGGCGAGGAAGCACCGCATAGCTTCTGATCCAGGGCTGTTCGCTCATGGGGGTACTTGGACTTTCGTCTCTCGTGTTCGGATGTGTGCGGGCCCCTGCCCGTGAGACGAATAGTAAGCGAGTCGGCGGCCGCTTCGAGAAAGCCAAAGCGTCACATTCGTGTGCGCTACGCACTTCCAGGCGCCCAGACTGAGCGGTGAGTGCACGCCGGCGCGACAGCAGGCCGCGCCGCAGGGGCTAGACGGCGCCGAGCTCCTGTGCGGCCCAATGCGGGGACGGGCTTGAGGTCCGCTCCCGGCGCGAGCTCGCGGCCAGGCGGCGCACCGTTTCCACCAGGCCGACGACGGGCACCGGCTTGGATAGGAAATCGTCGAACCCCAGCCGCAGGTAGTCGCTGCGCCGGTAGCTGTAGACGTCTGCGGTCACCGCGATGGCGGGCGCCTCGCAACTCGGGAAGCTGGACGTGCGCAACAGGCGCATCAACTCCAGTCCGGTGACGCCCGGCATGTGGATGTCGACCAGGAGGACGTCGAATGGATCGAATTCAAGCAGCGCCAGCGCTTCGCGGCCGCCTCCCACGGCCGTGACCTTCGCCCCGAACGCCTCGAAAATCTGCTCGAACACGCGCAAGTTGGCCGGCTCGTCGTCGACGGCCAGCACGCGCAGGTTCAGATCCTTCAAACTCAAGGCTTTCGACACGACGGCACACCCTCGTACGCAACCCAATCTGGGCTGCGGATGCGCACATTTTCCGAATAGGGAGGGTTAACGCGGCCCCGCCGGGGCGGCGGGACTTAGGGACGCCGGGAGCTAGGGGGCTACGCGCATCTCGGCCGCGAGAACCGTCTGTGCTTCCCCGCGCAGCAGCACCCGCTCACCCTTAAGCTCGCACTCCAGGTCCCCTCCGCGGCCCGGATAGGCCTGGTGGAACTTCAGCACCGGCGAGCCGAGCTTGGCCGAATAGATCGGCGAGAGCATGCAGTGCAGCGAGCCGGTGGCGGCATCCTCGGGGATGCCCGAGCCGGGCGCGAAGAAGCGGCTGACCACCTGGTACGGCTTGGCGGCGTCGGCCAGCGCGGCCACCGCCACGTTGCCGCGGCCCATGGTGACCTCGACGGAGATGGCGTTCAGCGCCGCAAGGTCCGGCTTGGCCGCGCGGACCGCCGCCTCGTCCCGCACCACCGCCACCAGCATCTGCGCCGCCCAGGCTTCCACGACCTCAAGGCCGCCGAGCGCGTCGGACAGGCCCGCGGGAACCTCGACCTGGCGCACCTGCGCGGCCGGGAAGTCCATCTCGTACAGCCCGCCGGCCCGGCGCACCGTCAGCGGGCCGGATTTGGTGTCGAAAGTGACGAGCGGGGCGTCGAGGCCCAGCTCGGCGATCAGCACATGCGCCGAGGCCAAGGTGGCGTGGCCGCAGAGCGGCACCTCGACAGTGGGCGTGAACCAGCGCAGGCCGAAGCGGGCGGGCTCCTCGCCAGCCAGCAGGAAGGCGGTCTCGGCCTGATTGTTCTCCGCCGCCAGCTTCTGCATCCAGGCGTCGGCCGGCCAGGCGCGCATCGGCTCCAGCACGCAAGCGGGATTGCCCCGGAAGGGCTCGGAGGCGAAGGCGTCGACGGTCCACTGGCGCATGGCGCGAATTTCTCCTACAGCCCAGCTCCCAGGGAGAGAGAACATGCCCCAGGAAGCCAAAGCTCCGGAGAGCTACACCATCAGCGCTGATCCGGCGAGGTTCGACCTCGCCACGGCGCACGGCTGGATCTCGCGGGAGAGCTACTGGGGCCACGGCATCCCGCTGGCGACCTTCGAGACGGCGGTGCGCAACAGCCTCGCCTTCGGGGCCTATGCGGCCGACGGCGCGATGGTCGCCATGGCGCGGGTGGTGACCGACCGGGCGACCTTCGGCTGGATCTGCGACGTGTTCGTGGACGCCGCCCATCGGGGCTCAGGCCTTGGCAAGCAGCTGATGGCGGCGCTCCTGGCCCACCCCGACCTGCAGGGCTTCCGGCGCCTGCACCTGGCGACCCGGGACGCCCACGGCCTCTACGGCCAGTTCGGCTTCGTGCCCCTCACCAAGGTCGAGAACTGGATGGAGATCCGCAACCCGGACCCCTACGGCGCCGCCGGCTGATCAGCGCTCCAGGATCTGCAGCTCGGGCCAGCGGCGGCGGGCCGCCTCAGCGGTGCGGGCGAAGCCGTTGGTCTCGCGGATGGGGTTGGGCCGCAGGCGCAGGGCGAACAGGTCCTCCAGGCCGAAGGGCGCGACTATGCTCATCCGGCCGTCGTCCTCCAGCCGCGCGCCGACCGCGAAGGTCGAGGAGGTGAAGCGCTCCAGCGCCTCGGCGCTGCAGGAAAGCGGGCTGTACGGCTCGCCGAACTTGCCCTCGAACCAGAGGTGGACCCGGGCCTGGTTGCGCACCTCGACCAGGTCCCTGAGCGGCGGCTCGAAGGCGGCCGCCACCCTTCGGATCACCACATCCTCCGCCTCGTAGGAGGTGTCCGACGGATCAAAATAGCCGAGATCGTAGTCCTTCAGGCCGAACTCCAGCGGTCGGCCGGTCAGGTGGTTCACCACCGGCTGGTAGATGGCGCCCGAGAACAGCAGCCAGTCCGGCAGGGCCAGCCGGCGGGCCGTCTCCATCACCGTCATCAGCCCTTCGGCCCGGCGCAGGATGGCCTCCAGCTGCGCGGCCAGGTCGTCGTTCGAATCCATCCGCTAGTGTCGCCGCAGCGCCCAGCCGTGGTCCAGAGGGCCG
>NZ_DATAGM010000476.1:0-4444 GCF_036263695.1 Phenylobacterium sp. | reverse complement strand
GGCCGGGAGGAAGACGCCGGCGAAGTCCCGGGCGATCATCTGGACGGGGGCGGCCCCGCAGGCGGCGTCGTAGACGTGAATGGCCGCGTGCAGCGTCAGGAAGGCCGCGCCGGCGGCGAGCGCCGGCCAGCCCTGGCGCGGCCGCCAGGCGAACCACGCCAGCCCCGCCGCCGTCACCAGGTAGGCCGCCCCGATGTCGCGCACGAAGTGGGGGTTGTAGGGGCCCGTCTGTGGGACTCCATCCACCGCCCCGTACCACCAGAAGCCGGCGAACAGCATCGCAAGCGCGTTCGCGCCGAGAAGCACCGCCAGTATCCCGCTGATCCACCGGGCCATCGCCCTCGCCTCCTGATCTTGAGGACAGGACGGATGGGGCGGCACGGTTGTGACATCCTGAACCGCTCATTCCGCCAAAAGCCGGGATGAGCGGGGGTTACGTGATGCTCGCGATCCACGCCGGCAATTCGGTGATGCTCGACAACTCGGCGAACCTGGGATGGTCCAGCGGCGCGTCGGCGATCTCGTGGGCCCAGACCAGCGGGTACGGCACGTGGGCGGCCCAGGCGCCCGCTTCCAGCGCCGGCAGGATGTCCGACCGGACCGAGTTGCCGCACATCACCGCCTCGGCCGGACCGGTCCCGTGGCGGTTGAACACCCTCTCGTAGGTGGATGCGTCCTTTTCCGAGACGATCTCGACGGCGACGAACAGGTCGCCGAGACCCGAGGCCGCCAGCTTCTGCTCTTGGTGCAGCAGGTCGCCCTTGGTGATCAGCACGAGGCGGTAGCGCTCGGAGAGCTGCGCCAGCGCCGAATCGACGCCGGGCAGCGGCTCCACCGGCTCGCTCAGCATCTCGCGCCCGGCGGCCAGGATCTCGCGCACGATGCGGGGCGGGGCCTCCCCGCCGGTCAGCTCCATGGCGGTCTCGATCATCGAGAGGGTGAAGCCCTTCACCCCGTAGCCGTAGAGCCGCAGGTTCCGCTTCTCGACCTCCGCCAGGCGCTGCTCGAGCATCGCCGGCTCGGCGACGTCGGCCAGCAGGTCGAAGAACCGCTGCTGGGTCAGCCGGAACAGGCTCTCGTTGTGCCAGAGGGTGTCGTCGGCATCGAGCCCGACGGTGGTGATCACTCGCCGAAGCCCTCCCCCGGCGTCAGCGGCGAGAGCCGGATCAACCTGGAGTCCGCCACGGCGGCGCTGCGGTGCTTGACGTGCTCGCGGTACTCGGGGTCGCGAACCATGTCGATGAAGGCCTGCGCGGTGGGGTATTCGACGATGAAGGCCAGATGCCACGCTTCGCTGGAAGGCCCGGTCACCGTCACCTGCGGCCGGCCCGCCCAGACCTGCCGGCCGCCCAGCCGCTTGAGGATCGGCGCGGTGGTGCGGCCGTAGGCCCGGTAGGCGTCCAGGCCCGTGTAGCCCTTCCCCCGGTCCGGGTGATCGGCGGGGTAGTCGGCGAAGTCCTTCAGCCGCACGAGGTTCAGCATCTGGATCGGCTGGTCGCGCGGCAGGTCCTTGAACTGCTCCCACGCCTGGCGATCGGGATCGATATGCATGGCGCACCTCCGTTGCGCCGAACCTAATCGCCGCGCCGTCGCAGGTCACCGCATTGACGCCACCCTTGAGTCTCACTAGGTAGCCGCCGGTTTGCCTAGGCGGGCGGGGTTCACCTCGACCCGCCTTTTTGCAAGCATCCCTCAACCCGGAGCCGACACCATGACCGCACTGCTGCCTGGAGTGACCGGCGTCCTGGTCCTGGCCGACGGCGCCGTCCTGCAAGGGGTCGGCGTCGGGGCCGTCGGCGACGCGGTCGGCGAGGTCTGCTTCAACACCGCCATGACCGGCTATCAGGAGATCCTCACGGACCCCTCCTACATGGCCCAGATCATCGCCTTCACCTTCCCGCACATCGGCAACGTCGGGACCAACATCGAGGATATCGAGCAGATGTCCGGCTCGGCCGAGACGGCGGCGAGGGGCGCGATCTTCCGCGACATCCCCACCGCCCCGGCCAACTGGCGGGCGAATGCGGACCTGGCCACCTGGATGAGCCGCCGCGGCGTCGTGGGGCTGGCCGGCGTCGACACCCGCGCGCTGACCAAGAAGATCCGCGAAACCGGCATGCCGCACGCCGTCATCGCCCACAATCCGGAGGGCCGCTTCGACCTCGAGGCGCTGGTCGCCCGGGCCCGCGCGTGGAGCGGCATCGTCGGCCTGGACCTGGCCAAGGACGCCAGCTGCCTGCAGCCCTTCACCTACGAGGAAGGCTTGTGGGCCTGGCCGCGCGGCTACACCAAGCTGGACGCGCCGCGCTACGAGGTGGTGGTCCTGGACTACGGCGTGAAGCGCAACATCCTGCGGGCCCTGACCTCGGTCGGCGCGCGAGCCACAGTGGTGCCGGCCAGCACCTCGGCCGAGGAGATCCTGGCCCGCAAGCCCGACGGCATCCTGCTCTCCAACGGCCCGGGCGACCCGGCCGCCACCGGCGCCTACGCGGTCCCTGAGATACGGAAGCTGGTTGAGAGCGGCACGCCGGTGTTCGGCATCTGCCTGGGCCACCAGATGCTGTCGCTGGCGCTGGGCGCCAAGACGGTGAAGATGGAGCAGGGCCACCACGGGGCGAACCACCCGGTGAAGGACCTGACCACCGGCAAGGTGGAGATCGTCTCCATGAACCACGGCTTCACCGTGGACCGCGACAGCCTTCCGGCCCCGGTGGTGGAGACCCATGTCTCTCTGTTCGACGGCACCAACGCCGGCATCGCCCTGAAGGACCGGCCGGTCTTCTCCGTCCAGCACCACCCGGAGGCCTCCCCCGGCCCCACGGACTCGCTCTACCTGTTCGAGCGGTTCGCCGACCTGATGGACGAGCACAAGGGCTGAGGCGGATGGGCGAGGCGTTCTGGAGCCCCGGATCGCCGCCGCCCGAGCGCGTCGTCGACATCCCCACCCTGGCCTCCGAGCGCCTGTTGGTGCGCCGGCTGTGCGCCGGCGACCTGGAGGCTTGCCACAAGCTGTGGCTGGACATCGGCTACGCGGAAGCGGCCCTCGACGAGGCGGCCAACCGGGCGCGCCGAGCCGACTGGCTGTCCTGGACGATCGCCAATTACGACCAGCTCTCCGGCCTGATGCAGCCGCCCTACGGCGACCGCGCCGTGGTCAGCCGCGCGGACGGCCGGTTCCTCGGGATCGTCGGCCTGGTCCCGGCCTTCGGCCCCTTCGACCAGCTGCAGCACACGGGACTGGAGGAGCCGGCCCGCTTCTCGCCGGAGGTCGGGCTGTTCTGGGCCGTCTGCCCTCCCGAGCAGGGCCTGAACGTCGCCAGCGAGGCGGCGGGCCTTTTGATCGCCTACGCCTTCGAGGCGCTGAACCTGAAGCGGATCGTCGCCACGACGGAGGCCGAGAACGCCGCCTCCCTGGGGGTCATGCGCCGGCTCGGCATGGCGGTCTATCCGAACCCCTACGCCGAGCCGCCGTGGTTCCAGATGGTGGGGGTGCTGGACGCGCCGGTCCCCTGATGCCGGGGGACCGGATATCGTGTCCGCGGACGCGAGCTTGTCCGGCGAACACGACCTCCCTGCCCGATCCGCACGCCTCAAGGAGCTGAGAGGAGGCGGCGGAAGGCTCCGGGTGGGAGCTCACGGCGGGACGGGCCGAGAGATCCGGTTCCCGGGGCGGCGCGCCGCCCTGCGGGGGGCAAGGCGGCGCGCCGTTCCGGATGGCCGCTAGGGCATCAGCACCGTGTCCACGACGTGGATCACGCCGTTCGACTGGTTCACGTCCGCGATGGTGACCATCGCCGAGCCGCCCTTGGCGTCCCAGACCATCAAGCCGGAGCCGTGCTGCGAGACCGTAAGGTTCTCGCCCTGGGCGGTCTTCAGCATGGCCTTGCCGCCGCCGGCCTTGACCTTCGCCATGAGGTCGCGGGCGCTCATGCGGCCGGGCACCACGTGGTAGGTCAGCACGCCGGTCAGGGCCGCCTTGCTCTCCGGCTTCAGCAGGCCATCGACCGCGCCGCCGGGCAGCTTCGCGAAGGCCGCGTTGGTCGGCGCGAACACAGTAAAGGGGCCAGGGCTCGCCAGGGTGTCCACCAGCCCGGCGGCCTGCACCGCCGCCACCAGGGTGGTGTGGTCCTTCGAATTCACCGCGTTCTCGACAATGGTCTTTGACGGGTACATCGCCGCCCCGCCGACCATCACCGTCTTCTCGGCCTTCATTTCAGCGTTGGCGACGCTCACGCCGGCGAGCGCCAGGCTCAGGCCGGCGACGGCCGCCGCAACGGATTTCACGGACATGTCTCGATCCCTCTGAATTGCTCATCGCCTGCAGCGGCGATGACAGAGGTACGGAGGCCGCGGCGGCGCGGATGCAGCCGGACCTAAATCCGGGACAGCTCGCCGATCGCGGCGACAGGACCGCTCGGACCTTCCTGGGGGGAGCCCCCCGGCG
>NZ_DATAGM010000475.1:0-4558 GCF_036263695.1 Phenylobacterium sp. | reverse complement strand
TTAATCCGATCCAAACTCTGCGGCCCCAAGGTGGGCCTCGCAAACCCCAGGGGACCAGAATGACCCTCAACGCCATCCTTCAAGCTGTGGCCATGGCCGGCGCCGCCGCCTGCGCGGGCGCCTACGTGTACGCCTACATCTTCAAGCCGCGCGGCGACCGCCGGATGCATGTGGCCAGCCTGCTGTTCTCCGGGATCGCCTTGGCCAGCGTGCCGGTGGTCCTGTCGAGCGCCCCCTCGGGCGTGTCCACCGTCGGCGCCGTGAGCCTGGTGTTCTTCCTGCTGCTTTCCAGCCTGCTGCAGGCGATGACCGCCTTCCGCGGCCGCAAGGGCGACCGGCGGTCCGGCGAGCGCCGCGCGGACGAGCGTCGAACCGAGGATCGGCGCAGCGAGGAACCGGCGCGCCTCAAGGACGCCGCCTAGCTCTTCGCAGGCTTGCGTTTCAGCGCCACGTAGATGGCCCCCTCGCCGCCGTGGCGGCGGTGGGCTTCGGCGATGCCGGCCACGACGCCGGCCAGGCGCGGATCAGCCAGCCACTCGGGCGCGCGCCGCCGCAGAACGCCGTCGCCGAGCGTGCCCTTGCCGGTGATCACCAGCACCGAGCGGTAGCCCTCGTCCCAGGCGCGGAAGAGAAACGCCTCCAGCGCGGCGCGGGCGCGGTCCTGGTCGAGCCCATGCAGGTCGATGCGGCCGCCGATCGGGTCGCGGCCGCGGGCGATGCGGGTCAGCCGGCCGGGCTCGATGGGCTCGGCGCCGGTGCGCCGCGGGGCCGGCTTCGGAGCCGGCTGCACGATCACCTTCGATCCGGGCGTGAGTTTCGGCGCCGGCGCAGGCGAGGCCTCGGCCTGGGGCGGCGGCTTTGGCGCGGAGCGGCCCGGCAGCGGATGGACGGTGGAGGCGACCAGGCCCCAGAGGCGCAGCTCGTCCGGCTTCAGCGGCCGCTTCACCGCCGTGCGCCCGCCTTCGGCCGCAGCCGGTAGAGCTTCAGGCGGTGGCGCACACGGCCGGCCTCCAGGCCCGCCGCCGGCCCCGAGCCGATGTAGAGGTCGGCGCGCACCGGGCCCTTGATCGCCCCGCCCACGTCCAGGCCGAGCACCAGCCGCTGATAGGTGGGAAAGGCGCCGGTCAGAATCGGCGCGTCGGCGTCGATCCAGAAGACGTCGCCCATGGCGTGGCGCGAGGGATCCACGGCGATCGCCCGTCCCGGCGGCAGGGGCACGTTGGCCGCCCCCGCCGGCTCGCGGCCGTCGTCGGGCGCCAAGCTGAAAAAAACGTAGCGCGGATTGAGCCGCATCAGCTCGTCCGCCCCCGGGCCGCGGTTGGCGGCCAGCCAAGCGCGGATCGCCTCGGCGGAGGCGCCGTCGGGCGGGAGCAGACCGCGCTCGCGCATCGGATTGGCGAGGCCGACGAAGGGGCGGCCATTGTGGGCGGCGTAGAGGGCCTTCATCCGTCGGCCGTCTTCGAACACCAGAACGCCCGAGCCCTGGACCTGCAGCAGGAAAAGCTCCTCCGGGCGCATCCAGGCCAGCGGCCGCTCGGCGGGGTCGGCCTCGATGGCGGTGCGGTCGGGATACGGCTCGAGACGCCCGTTCGCCTGGCGGACCACGGCCGGCTTGCCCGCCATGGCGGGGTCGAGCCGGCCGCCGTCGACGGTGACGAGGTCGGCGGGCTTGGCCCGCACCGGCGCGCTGAACTCGCGGCTCGGGGCCCGGCGCGCCTCGTAGCGCGGCGCGAAATAGGCGGTGAGCACGCCCTCCCCGTCGGCCCGCTCGGCCTGGAAGTGCGACTCCAGGAACTGCCGGGCGGCGGCTGGGCCGAGCGAAGGGCCGGCCTTGGCCTGGCGGCAAATGGCGGAGAGGGCGAGATCGCGGGTGACCTGGCAGGTGGCGCGCAGGGCGGCGAAGGCCGCAGCGTGATCCTCGCCGCCCCATCCCGGCAGCGCCGACAGCGGAATCACCCGCGGGGCGGGCCGGGCCGGCGGCGGCGGAGCGGGGGGCGGCCCAGGCGGGGCGAAGGCTACGGGCCCGCGCGGACCGGCGCAGGCGACGAGCAGCAGAGCGAGGGCCAGCGCTCCGACCGAACGCAGCGGCAAGGCCTTACGCCTCCGCTGCGTCCACGTGAACCAAGATCCAGTTGGGGTCTTTGCTCTTCAGCTTGCGCTCGAAGGTCCAGAGCTCGGCCGTGCGGCGGTCGTCCACCGCCTCGCCTTCCGGACCGGTGGTGCGGCTGCGGAATTCGGCCAGGAAGCGGACCGTCATGCGGGCCAGCTCGCCGAGCACCTCGGCCTTGTCCAGGTCGGCGCGCGGCTGGTGCAGGAACTCCACGTTCTCGGTCCGGCCCTCGGCCTCGCGGGCGGCGATGGCCGAATCGAAGCTGGCGAACACCTGCGGCGACAGCAGCCGGCGAAGCGTGTCGCGGTCGCCTGCGGCGAAGGCGCGGACGGTCATCTCGTAGGCGGCCCTGGCCCCCTGCAGGAAGCGGTTAACCTCGAAGCCGGGATCCTGGGCGCGCACGGCCGCTAGGCCGGTGAGCGCGACGCCTTCCTCCGGCGCCTCCAGCGGCTGTTTGGGCGCACGGCCCGCCGCGGCCACTTCGGCGGCCGGTTGGTCTTCCGGTTGGCGGCCCACCCGCCGCCCCAGCACCGAGTAGAGCTGGTAAAGCACGATGGCGGCGAGGCCGGCGATGATGATCAGTTCCAAGACCTGCACGGGCTCTCGAGGGAATGACGGTACGCGTTGAGCACAATATAGGACGGGGGAACGTCCGCGTCAGGGGCGACGTTGCATCGCCCTGGGACGCATGTTAGCCCGCCGCTGATTAACGACGCTTTCCTGCGTCGATTCCACGGACAGCTCATCACATGACCGACACCGACGCGGCCGCTCCGGCCCAGGGAAACGGCGCGGGCCAGGAACCCGGCATCCGCATCCTCGCCCAGTTCATCCGCGACCTGTCGTTCGAGAACCCCCGCGCGCCGGAAAGCCTGCGGGGCAACGCGCCCCAGCCGCAGATCGACATCGGGGTCGAGATGAACGCTCGCGGCCGCCCGGACGGGCTGTTCGAGGTGGACCTGAAGCTGTCGGCCCGGGCGATGCGCGACGACGGCCCGGTGTTCGTGGCGGAGCTGCTCTACGGCGGCGTCTTCGAGATCCTCGGCGTGCCGCCGGAGGAGCTGGAGCCGGTGCTGCTGATCGAGTGCCCCAGGTTCTTGTTCCCGTTCGCTCGCCGGATCATCGGCGACGTCACCAGCGACGGCGGCTATCCGCCCTTCTTGCTGGACCCGATCGATTTCGCCGGCGTCTACGCCGGCCGCAAGGAGCAAGAGACGGTGGGGACGGCCTGAGCGGCCGTCCACCTACTCAGAGCTGATTGAACTCGCCGCAACCGCAGCGGATGACGGTGTGGCGCAGCTCGGAGCTGGGACCGGTGAAGATCACCCGCTCGCAGGCGCCGCAGCGGTGGCCTTCCTCAAGACCGGCGTCCTCGATCTCCTCGGCCTGAAGCAGGGTCCGTTGACCGACCCAGCAACCCGGGAAGGTCCTCATCGACACAAAGCTCATCGCGACAGCCCCTTACAAACGCGTGCGGCGCAGCACGCCTAATCGGTCTTTGCTGCAACGCACAAGGGCTTATTAGGTTCGTCGCAAATAAATCAATGACGCGGCGCGGTCGGCGCCCAGCGTTTCGGCAACCGGTTCTCGGGCCGGGGCGGCCGCACCAGGTCTAGGGCCACCAGCGCACCTAGACGTGCAAGCTCCAGCCACACAGGGCCGGGTTTCCCTTCCGTCGATCCGCCGCTCGTTCTGACCACCATCGCCTTCAGCCTGTGCTCCAAGCTATGCCGCGACCCAAACGCGGTGGCCACAGGTAAGTTGCTAGCGCGGCATGCTCCGCCGCTCTAGCGTGCCCCGCTCGACAGACCTGGAGGTGAGAAGATGACCGCGTCGCAACGCCCCGAGACCCTCGTGCTGCACGCCGGCTGGCGGGCCGACCCTGCGACCGGCGCGGTGGCCGTGCCGATCTATCAGACCACCTCCTACCAGTTCCAAAGCACCGAGCACGCCTCGGCCCTGTTCGCGCTGCAGGAGAGCGGCAATATCTACACGCGGATCGGCAACCCCACGACCAGCGTGCTGGAGGCGCGGATCGCCGCGCTCGAGGGCGGGGTCGCGGCGCTGGCGCTGGCGTCCGGCCAGGCGGCCAGCGCATTCTCGCTGCAGAATCTCGCCCGGGCCGGCGACAACGTGGTCAGCGCCACAGACCTCTACGGCGGCACCTGGAACCTGTTCGCCAACACCCTTAAGGACCAGGGCATCGAGGTGCGGTTCGTCGATCCCGCCGATCCTGAAGGGTTCCGCCGCGCGACCGACGAGCGAACCCGCGCCTACTACGCCGAGACCCTGCCCAACCCGAAGCTCGCGGTCTTCCCGATAGCCGAGGTGGCCAAGATCGGCCGCGAGCTCGGCGTGCCGCTGATCATGGACAACACGGCCGCGCCGGTGCTGTGCCGGCCGCTGGAGCACGGCGCAGCGATCGTCGTCTATTCGGCCACCAAGTAC
>NZ_DATAGM010000474.1:0-6361 GCF_036263695.1 Phenylobacterium sp. | reverse complement strand
ACCCAGCGCCGCAGGTGCTGTGCATCCGTCCGCGTTCAAGGCTTGCGCTTCCAGAACGTTTGCGGAACATTGCTCGGCATGCCCCGAGCGCCCGCAATCGACCTGCAGGAGGCGGCCCAGGCTGACCTCTGGGCCCGGCGCCATGCCGCGCCAAAGCCGCATCACCTCGGCCACCGCGAGCGGCTGCGCGAGCGGGCCAGGGCGGGGCTGGATCCCCTGCCCGACTACGAGCTGCTGGAGCTGATCCTGTTCCGCTCGATCCCGCGCGGGGACGTCAAGCCGCTCGCCAAGGCGCTGCTGACGAGGTTCGGCAGCCTGGCCGCGGTGTTCGCCGCCTCGCCCGAGGCCCTGCGGACCGTGCCCGGGGTCGGCGAGGCGGTGGCGCTGGACCTCACCCTGGTGCAGGAGGCGAGCCTGCGGATCGCCCGCGAGGCGGCGCGCAAGCGCACCGTGATCTCCTCCTGGTCGGCGCTCCTGGCCTATGTCCGCACCGCCCTGGCGCATGAGCCGCGCGAGCAGTTCCGGGTGCTGTTCCTCGACAAGAAGAACCAGCTGATCGCCGACGAGGTGATGAACCGCGGCACCGTGGACCACGCGCCGGTCTATCCGCGGGAGGTGATGCGGCGGGCGCTGGAACTCTCGGCCAGCGCCCTCATTCTGGTCCACAACCACCCTTCGGGCGATCCATCGCCCTCTTCTGCGGACGTGGACATGACCCGCCAGATCGTCGAGGCCGGCAGATCCCTGCGCATCGCCATCCACGACCACCTGGTGGTGGGCGCCGGCGGCGTCGCCAGCTTCAAGGCCCTGGGGCTGCTGTGACCCGCGAGGCCGAGGTCCGCGCCCACGTCGACGTGGCCGTCCCCCCGGACGCGGCATTCCGCCAGTTCATCGAGCTCGGCCGCTGGTGGCCGCGGGCCTACACCTTCGCCGGCGAGGACCGGTTCGCCGACGCCCGCATCGAGCCGCACGCCGGCGGGGAGTGGTTCGAGCTGGACAGCGCCGGCCAGCGGCTGCCCTGGGGCCCGGTGCGGCTGGCCGAGCCTGGCCGGCGGCTGGTGCTGGGCTGGGGCGTCGCTCTCGACCGTACGCCCGAGGTTCCTGAACGGATGAGCGAGGTGGATATCGCCTTCGTCCCAACGGCCTCGGGGTCACGGATCGAGGTCCACCACCGCCAGATGAACCGGCACGGCGAAGGCTGGGCGGCCTTTCACGAGGGCATGGAGGGGCCGCAGGGCTGGCCGTTCATCCTCTCGGCCTTCGCCGCCAGCCTCTGATCAGCCGCCGCGCTGCGTCGGTCCGAAGGTGTAGGCCCAGGGGAAGGGGTCGGTCTCCTCGGCAGGCGCCCGGGCGGGAGCCAGCCCGCGGGCCCTGCGGTAAGCGTCCAGGTCGATGATCTCGGCCGAGCCCGGCTCCGGCTCCGGCTCCTCGGCCGCGGCCTGCAGGTCGATGACGGCGTCCATCGCAGATCCCCTCTGGCGAAGTCCGAGGCCATTCAACGCCACCGGCCCTGAACGCGCGCCGAAGGGTGCGATTCAGGCGCCGTTCATCTTCTGTCGCCCATCCGACGCGCCGGGCGGCTGGAGCTTCATCTCGTGAATGCGCCAGGCCCGCGCCGCAGGGTCGCCGTTCCCAGCCTGTGGACCTCGCGGCCGTCCTTCAGGCGGGCGTAGACCTGGAGCGGTGAGCGGACGTACAGCGACCCGGCGGCGCCTTCCGCCGCGCCGGGCGCGCCGATCAGGGCGTTGTAGCTGTCGTAGGCCGCGAGGCTGCGGGCCAGGGCGTCGGCGTCGGCCGGCCGCCCCGGACCATCTGCCCACAGCCGCCAGGCTGCGGCGTAGTCCCCCTCGGCGACCTCGGCGAAGCAGCGCTCGACGACGCCGCTCCCTGCGGGCTGGTCGGCGGGAACGGGGCCTCCGAGATCGGCGTGCGATCGTCCGGCAGGCTGCCGGGCTGGCCTGGCGGGGGCGGATCGACGGACTCCCGCCAGACAGAGAACAGCCAGGGCCAGGATCACGCGCCGCATAGCGACCTCCGCAGGCGTCACATGCGGCGTCTGGTTCCACCGGCAGGCGGCGAGAGTGCGGCGGCGCGCAACTCGGCCCTCCGTTCGTCATCGCCAGGCTTGTCCCGGCGCCCCATCCCGTTGCGGTCGGCGCGACGTTCTCAGGAAGGGTGGCCGGCATGAAGCCGGCCATGACGAAGAGGGAGAGAGCGGGCTCGGCGCCCGCCCGTCAGTTGTTGTTGTTCGTCGTGTTGGAGGTGTTCGGGCTGCCCGATGCGCCGCCGGTCGCGGTGCCCGAAGCGGGCGCGGCGGTACCGGTCGCCGCCGTCGAGCCGCCCTGGGCGCCGCCGCCCACCGAGCCGCCGGCGGCCATCTGCTGCTGCACCACCTGGGCCAGTTCCTGGGGCGCGCTCTTGGCCTCGCACTGGGCCTGGCCGCCGGTGGAGAGGGCGAGCACGTTCACCGACACGCCGCAGACGTTGGCCGCCAGGTTGATCGGCAGCTGGATGTTGATGGGCACGTTGGCCCGGTCGATCATCAGCTGCACCGACAGGTCGTTGAGCACATTCTCCAGGTTGACATTGACCAGGCTCGGCACCTGCAGCCCGCCGGTCCCGCCGGCCGAGGCGTTGGTCGAGGTTCCGGTGCTGGCGCCGCCGCTCGTCCCGCCCGCGGCGGCCGAGCTCGAGCCCGGCGTTCCGCTGCTGGCGGTCGGCGATCCGTTCTGCCCCTCCGACTGGCAGGCGATGAGGGGAATGGCGAGGGCGGCCGCGACAAGCGGGGCGATGGTTCTGCGCATGGGTCTCCTGCCCGGTTTAGGTTCCGACGCGAAGCTCAACGTCGGGTGGAGAACCTTGGTTTCAGGCGCGGCCCCGCTTCGCCTTCGGCGCGAAGTCCACGCGCCGCCGCTCGCCTAGCGCGTGAGCCGCATCTTGGCGATCGAGGCGCCGATGTCGCGGAAGGCGCGGTCCAACTGCTTGGCGTCCTGCACGTCGTAGAACATGTCGTGCTTCGTGGCGCAGCCCTTCAGCACGGCGCTGCTGCCGGATGTGACCTCCAGGCGCACCGTGTAGATGTCGGTGCCCTGGGCCTTCATATCTGCGCACAGAAGGGCCAGTCGCCCGTCCATCAGCGCCGTAGCGTTCCCGCTCGGCAGGATGTCCTGCCAGCGGTAGCCGAGTCCGCCGTAGGAGCCGCCTCCGAACGTGTTGTTCCCGTCGGTCATCAGCACCACGATCTTGCGAAGGTGCGGCTCTGCATAAGGCAGACCATCGCCGTACGGACCGCCAGGCGATAGCGCATGCCAGCCCCAAACCAGCCCCAGCGGGATGTTGGTCTCGCCCATCGCCCGCATGCCGTCCACGGCCTTCTTGAGGGTCTTCGTGTCGGCGGTCAAGCGGACGACCGGCTGGTGTTCGCAACCGGCGTTGGGACCGTGCTTCATCGGATCGCCGTACCCGGCTCCTAGGGTGAAGGCCGCCTGGTTCTTCCGCCGCCAAGCCGCCTGGTACTTCCCAACACGACGCAGCTTGCCAGCTTGGTCGTATGCCCCCTCGTAGGGGTCTTCGATGTAGTCGTTCGGATCCCGCAGCCCAACGCTCGGCTGATCCGGCCAGAAGTAGGGCGTGTAGGGACTCTGGGCGTCCACCGTCTCCTGGATGTCGTAGGGCTGCCGGCGCGCCTCGATGCAGCCGTCCCAAGCCTCCCCCAGGGTCTTCATGAGCTTCAGCCGGTCGGCGCTGGCGTTGGGAAGCGGGATAGCGGCCGGATCCCAGAAGATGTCCTTGTTGCTCCCACCGGAGCGGTGCGCGCGTCCCTCTGGGTCTATCCAGGCCGGCACGTCCGAGCCGCGGCTCGTCGTGCTGACGTAGTTCTTCAGACTGACAGTGTCGACGGCGCGCACCGTGTTGGAAAACGGCACCAGCGAAATTCGGATAGGATCGGGCGCGAGGCTCGTCTTGCTCACTTCGTCCAGATAATCGACGAGGTTCTTGGACGCCTTCTTCAGAACCGCCAGCTTATTTCCCTGCATTGAGCCGGTGTTGTCGAGCACCAGGGCGATCTCGAGCTTGTCGAGCGAGCGGTTGACCACCGCGCGGGCGCGCACCCGCTCCTGCTTGAAGCACCAGCCGCCCATGCAGAAGTTGAAGAAGCCGCCCGGCCGGGCGGCGGCCTGGCCGACCACGGACTCGCCGTTCAGCACGAAGCTGGCCGACAGCAGCTGCGTGTCGGTCGCCTTCAGGAGCTTGAGGTTGGCGGCCAGGGAGCGGCGGCCGGCGGCGTCGATCTCGTCGCCGTCCAAAGTTCGCTCACGCGCCGCATAGAGGGTCGCCGCGTCCAGCGCGTCCTGCAGTTTGGTCTTCTGGGTCATGGCCAGGTGGGCGTCGAGGCCGACGGCGACGAACGGGATCGCCATCAGGGCCGCGACCAGGCTGAAGGTCACCGCCGTGCCGCCGCGGACGTCGGCGCGGGCCCGGCGGAGGCCGGCGCTCAGTGCGCCCGCCCTGGCCGTAGACGTCTCGATAGCCGACACGCGGTTCTCCGCCCCCCAAGATCGGCTCGGAAGGTGCGCCGGAATGGTGAATGGTTTGGGGCTGAGGCGAGGTTAATCGTCAGGGTGGCTACAGCATCGCGACTTCGCGCCGCACGCGTGTCGCGCAAGCGGCGCAGTTTGGCCGCAAACTCGCCTCAACTGCCAAGCTCACTCGCCCGGGAAGCCGCAGTAAGCGGTTGAATCGGCGGCGATTCGCGAGGGGCACGAAACGGCGCCCTCGCGCCGCCAGCCGGGCCGACCTCGGTCGCGAGGCCCCGGCGCTGACGGGAGACAGGCATGAACCGCATCGTATTCACCGGACGGAACGGCGCCGAGTACAGCTACTCGCCGCTGACACCGCAGGAGCGGCTGCGTCCCATCGCGGGCAACTACGTCATCGCCCGCCTGGACGGCCCGAAACCCAGCATCATCGCCGCCGGCGAGACGGACAACCTCTCCCGCATGGATTGGCGCGGCCTGCTGGAGCGGGCGAAGATGCTGCACGGGGCCACCGACATCCTCGTGCGGCTGAACGTGCGCAGCGCCATCCGCCGCGAGGAGCTGGAGGATCTGCTCGCGGTCCACGAACCGCCGATGAGCCTCGAGACCGCCTAACCCTCGCCCTTCAGGAAGGCGGCGATGGCCGGGGCCGCGGCGCGGTCCTGGATCATGAACAGGTGGCCGCCCTCGAACCAGCGCAGCTGCGCGCCAGGGATCTGCGCGGCCATCTTCTCCTGCGTCTGCGGCAAGGCGATGCCGTCGTAGCGGCCGGCGGCGATCAGCGTCGGGACGGCGATGGTGGGCAGCCGCTCCCAGGTGTCGTGCCTGGCCCGCGCTTCCAGCTGGCGGTGGGCGCCCATCGCCCGACCTGGCTCGTCGGCGAACGGATCGGCCGCGGTCTGGGCGATCAGTTGGGCGTAGAGCTCCGGATGGGCCTCGGCCCACGCTTCGTCGCGGCGGGTGTCGGAGATCGGCAGCAGGTGGCGCGCCCTTGCCTCGCCCTTCAGGTGCTCGATCTCGTGGAAGGCGAACGAGGCGCCGCCCGCCCCGCCCGGCGAGGTGCAGGCCAGCACCAGCCGCTCGACCTTCTCCGGATGGCCCAGCACCAGCTCCTGGGCGACCATGCCGCCGAACGAGACGCCCACGACGTGCGCCCGGTCCCAGCCGACGGCGTCCATCAGCGCCGCGGCGTCGTCCGCGTATTCAGCCATGCTGTAGGGCCGGTCCGGCTTCTCAGTCCGCCCGAGCCCGCGCTGGTCGTAAGCCAGCACCTCGAAGCTTTTGCCCAGCGCCCCGTCGAACACGTTGGGCTTGTTGCGCAGGTCCCCGCCAGTTCCCGAGATAAACAGCAGCCGCGGCCCGGTTCCGGCCAGTTCATAGTAGATGTCGATCCCGTTCGCGCGGACGGTCGGCATAGGTGTGATCTCCCCTGGCGGATGCGCCAGCAGCGGCGCGAATTCCGCCCCAGCGGCCAAGTCTAGATTGCAGATTCGGGCAGGTGAACCGGAGGCGGCATGGAATGGTCCGCTTAGTCGTTCATCTTAATCAGTCGCTAACGACAACCTGCGCGTTTTAAGCGCACTTCCTTCGGTCGCAACCGCGACGGGGAAATGACATATTCCGGCGGAGCGGAGGGCCTTCGTCCGATGTGCAAGAGTTTGTTGTTCGCGGCCGTCCTGGTCGGCCTCTCGGCGTGCGCCACCCACGCGCCGGTGCCCCTGACCGTGGCCGGACGGGCCGACGGCGCCGACGCGGCCCTGGGCCGCAAGCATGCCGTGCTGCCGGCGGACGGCGACACGGAAGGCGCCCCCTTCCCCGAAGTC
>NZ_DATAGM010000473.1:0-2508 GCF_036263695.1 Phenylobacterium sp. | reverse complement strand
CCACGCCGGGGACGGTGCGGTTCTGAAGATGGACTTCACGAACTTCTTCCCATCGATCAGAGCCCGGGATTGGGCTCAGTTCTGTAACGAGAACTCGGTATTCTCAGAGGAGGAGGACATTGCCGTCACTTCTCGCATTCTATTCTACCGTCGAAAGGGATCCTCTAGCCTGCGGCTGTCAATCGGCGCGCCCACCTCCCCTATGCTATCAAACATCCTCATGCGGCAGTTCGATGAGCGTGTTACCGAGAAGGTCGCAGAATTATCTCGCGGGCACATCACTTATACTCGGTACGCTGATGACCTCACTTTCTCTGCTCCGAGGACCGGATATCTTCAAGAAGTTCCGCGCGCTGTTAAGGCTATTGTCAGATCCACTCGCCACCCGAAATTGACCGTTAATTCCAACAAAACTGTCCTTGCCACGAGGAAATACAAGCGATTTGTAACTGGGCTCGTTCTGGCCAACGACGGGCGGGTAACAATTGGTCGAGATCGCAAGAGAACGATAAGGGCGACCGTTCACAGTGCGATGCGAGGTCTATTGAATGAAGAGCAAAGGCAGGAATTGCTTGGATTGCTCGCCTACATACACTCTGTCGAGCCAGCATTTACCCGGAAACTGATGGAGTGGTACGGCGCAGATTTTATGCAAACCCTTCGAAAGTCATTGAAGCAGGTCTGATTGGCGCGTCGACAATCACCTAGGCTTACTCCTCGCAAAGAACTCCGCCACTTCTCAAACCCGTGATCTCCGATCCGGGGCCGGCGGGCGTACAATGGCCGTGACGATGCGAAGAAGAGGCCGCCCATGGACTGGCCACCGACCGACACCCACACCCGCGCCCTCGTACATCTCGAGGAGGATCTGCGCGCCGCCTGCCTGGTCAGGTGCATGGCCGATCATCAGCGGGCCGCCGCCGGCCTCGCCAAGGCCTACGCCGACGCCCGCATCGAGACCCTGACGCGGCATATCGCGGAGGTGGAGGCGCATCGGCCGAAGGAGCCCGTCAGGATCACCGCGGCGCCCGAACGCTGGACGGCTAGCGGAGCTGCGTGAGCACGAAGGCGCGGATCGCCTCCGAGTCCTCCTCGTTGATGAAGCGGCTGAACCCGGCCATGCCGTTCTGCTTCAGCGCGCCATCATGCACGACCGCCTTCCAGCCGGTCGGCTCGAGCACCATAGGCGACTGCCTCAGGTTCGGCAGGTATCCGCCCGAGTGGCAGTGCCCGCAGTATCGGGCGTAGAGCACCCGCCCGCGGGCCGGGTCCGCGCTCGAGGCGACCGCCAGGGTCTTGTCGAGCGGCGGGCGCGGCTCCACAGGCGGATAGTCGGCCGCCTTGGCGGTCCCGCCCAGCTTGAAGACCAGCAGCCGCCCGGGCCGGCGCGGCTCGATGCCGTTGACGCCCCCTGCCCCGCCCCAGCCAGCCATCACGGCCACGTACTGGACGCCGTCCAGCTCGTAGGTCGCCGGCGCGGCGATGATCCCGTTGCCGGCCGCGTAGGACCACAGCCTGGCCCCGTCCTTGGCCGAATAAGCGATGAAGTCCTTGCCGGCGCCTTGGAAGACGAGGCCGCCGGCTGTCGCCAGCACGCCGCCGTTCCAGGGCTGCGGCAGGCGCACGCTCCAGCGCGGCCTGCCGGCCGCGACGTCCCACGCCAGCAGCCGACCGCCGAACTCCGAGAGCGGTGGCAGCGACGTCCATCCGGCCGACGGCGCCGGCGCCGGACTGGTGGCGGCGATCGCCTGCGGCGGGGTCGAGCCCAGCCGCGGCTGCGCCTGCGGCGTGCCAGGCGGGCCGGCGTTGTTGGGATTGTTGGCGGGGCCTGAACCGCCGCCGCCCAGGCCGGTGTTCCAGGCGCCGTTGATGAAGACGTAGTTCGGGTCGTTCTGATAGCCGCCCGGCGTGATCATGGCCGGGATGAACACCAGCCCCTCGCCAGGGTGATAGGCCATCGGCTGCCAGTTGTGGCCGCCGAGCGGGCCGGTTACGTGGCGGGCGGGTCCCTCCACATAGCGGGCGCCGGGCGCCTCCAGCGGCCGGCCGGTGGCGAGGTCCACCTTCTCGGCCCAGGTGACGGGGATGTACTTCTCCGCCGACAGCAGCTTCCCGCTCTTGGCGTCGAGCACGTAGAAGAAGCCGTTCTTCGGCGCCTGCATGACCACGCGCCGCTTGGCGCCGCCGATGGCCAGGTCGGCCAGCATGATGTGCTGGGTCGCCGTGTAGTCCCAGGAGTCCCCCGGTGTCGTCTGGTAGTGCCAGACGTACTCGCCGGTGTCGGGCTTCAGCGCCACAATGGAGGAGAGAAAGAGGTTGTCGCCCTTGCCGTCGCTGCGGTGCTGGTGGTTCCAGGGGCTGCCGTTGCCGACACCGATGTAGACGAGGTCCAGGCCCGGATCGTAGGCCATGGCGTCCCAGACGGTGCCGCCGCCGCCGCTCTCCTTCCAGCCCGCGCCGAACCAGGTGGCCGCCGCCTTCTGGGCCATCACCTTGTCGGAGGCGGCG
>NZ_DATAGM010000472.1:0-3326 GCF_036263695.1 Phenylobacterium sp. | reverse complement strand
AACCCAGGGATCATGACCTCCGAAACTCTCCGCAAGCTGCTCGTCGCCGGCGCCGCCATGGCCGCGCTCTCCGTCGCCGCCTGCCAGCAGAACGCCGAAAAGGCTGAAGAGCCCGCCGCGGAAGCTCCGGCCGCCGACGCCGCCGCCACCGCCCCGGCCGCCGACGCCATGGCGACCACCCCGCCGGCCACCGACGCCGCTGCGACCGCGACCGACCCGGCCGCCGCCGGCGCTGCGACCGGCGCTGCCGCTGGCGCCGCCGCTGGCGCGGCCACGGGCGCCGAAGCTGGCGCTTCGACCGCTCCGGCTGCTCCGGCCGCCCCGGCTGCGGGCCACTAAGCCGATCCACGCATCCGCGTGTTTCGCGAGGGCCGCCCTTCGGGGCGGCCCTTTTCGTTTATGAAGGCGCCATGAGCGATCCCGCCGGCGCATCGCCGCTGACCTGGACCGGCGACGGCCAGCCGCGCTCGCGGCTGTTCGGCGACGTCTACTTCTCGGCCGAGGACGGGCTGGCGGAGTCCCGCGCCGTGTTCCTGACCGGCTGCGGCCTGCCGGAGCGGTGGGCCGGCCGGCGCCGCTTCGTGGTCGGCGAGCTGGGTTTCGGCACCGGGCTCAACATCCTGGCGCTGCTCGGGTTGTGGCGGCGCACGCGGCCGCCGGAAGGCCGGCTGCACGTCTTCAGCGTCGAAGCCTATCCGCTGCCCGTGGAGGAGGCGGCGCGGGCCCTGGCCGCCTGGCCCGAGCTCGCGGACGTGGCGCAGCCTCTGCTCGCCCAGTGGCCGGGCAAGGCTCGGGGCTTTCACCGGATCGAGCTGCCCGGGCTGGGAGTGCTGATCGACATCGCCCACCTGGAGGCGGCCGAGGCCCTGGCGGCCTGGTCCGGCGCGGCCGACGCCTGGTTCCTCGACGGCTTCGCGCCGGCCGCCAATCCGCAGATGTGGCGCCAGGAGGTGTTGGACCTGGTCGCCGCCCGCTCGGCGCCTGGGGCCCGGGCCGCCACCTTCACGGTCGCCGGCGCGGTCCGGCGCGGGCTGCAGGCCGCGGGGTTCTCGGTGGACAAGCGTCCCGGCTTCGGCCGCAAGCGCGAGCGTCTGGAGGCGCAGCTTCCGGGCGAGGCCCGCGAGCGGCCGTCGGCGCGGGTCGCGGTGGTTGGCGCGGGGATCGCCGGCGCGTCGGCGGCGCGCGCCCTGCGCGCGCTGGGCGTCGAGCCGCTGGTCATCGAAGCCGAGGCGGCCGGGGCGGGGGCGTCAGGCAATCCCGCCGCGCTGGTGACGCCGCGGCTGGACGCCGGCCTCGGTCCCCTAGCCGCCCTGTTCGCCCAGGCCTGGACACGGGCCGTGGGGCTCTACGAGGCCCTGCCAGGCGCCGTGATCTCCCGGGGCGTGCTGCAGCTCGCCGCCCAGCCGCGCGACGCCGCCCGGTTCGGGAAGATCGCCGCGTCGGACCTGTTCGATCCCGGCGCTCTGCAGGTCCTCGAGCCCGAGGCGGCCGGCGCGCGGCTCGGCGAGCCCGCCCCCCTGGCCCTGGACCAGGCGCCCGCCCTGGTCATCGCTCCCAAGACCCCGCTCGCCGCCTGGCTGCCGCCGACGCGCTGCGGCCGCGTCCGCCGGCTGGAGCGGATCGGCGAGGCCTGGCGCCTGCTTGGCGACGGGGACGCCCTCCTGGCCGAGGCCGAGCAGGTGATCCTCTGCGCGGGGCTGGAGAGCCGCGAGGTGACCCCCGGCTTGCCGTTGTCGCCGGTCCGGGGGCAGGCGAGCTGGGTCCGCGACGTCGCACCGCCCGTCGCCGCAGCCTGGGGCGGCTACGCGCTGCCAACCGGGGAAGGCGGGACGCTGTTCGGCGCCACGCACGACCGCGAGGACGCCGCCCGCGACCTTCGCCCCGGGGACCACGAGCGAAACCTGGCGCAGCTTCGCGCCGCCCTGCCCGGGCTGGCGGCGCGGATTGCGGGGCGGCCGCTGGCGGGGCGGGCCTCGGTGCGGGCGGTGACGCCCGACCGTCTGCCGCTGGCGGGCCCGGCGCCGGGCCTGCCGGGCGTCCATCTGCTGACCGGCTTCGGCTCGCGCGGCTTCGCTGTTGCGCCGCTGCTCGCCGAGCAGGTGGCGGCCCAGGCGCTCGGCGCCCCCTCGCCGCTCCCGGCCGCGTTGGCGGCGCTGGTCGATCCCGCGCGCTTCGAAAGGCGCGCGGCGAGGCCCCCAAATCCCGGTCCCTGAAAAGGAAAGGGCGCCGCCCCGGTGTGGAGCGGCGCCCAATCAGGTGATGGCCCTGCGGCTTAGAACCGCTTCTTCAGGCCGACCACGAACACGCGGCCCAGCGGGTTTCCGCTGCCCGGGTCGTAGTTGTACTGGGTGGCGATCGCGAACGGCGGATCGGCGTCGAACACGTTCTGCACCGACAGGGTGGCCGTGGTGTCCCACGGCAGCTGGGCGGTGTAGGTCAGGTCGTGCTGCCAGTACTCGTCGATCTTGGTGGTGCCTTTCACGTTGACGGCGATGGCGTTGGCCGTCGCCTCGCTGTGGACCGTGGAGCCCACGTGGCGGATCTGCCAGCGGAGGTTGTGGATGTCGCGGTTCCAGTTGACGAAGGCGTTGGCCCGCAGCTGGTTGTAGCCGGTGAAGACCGAGGCGCGGTAGGTGCCCACGCGATCGATCTTGCCCGCCGCCGTCGGCACCCCTTCGATCTCGTAAGGCGACTCGTCAAACTTCAGCAGCCAGGTGCCGTCGAAGCCGGCCTGCAGCTCGCCGCCCAGGACCTCGCCCACGTCGAAGTTGGCCTGGAAGTCGATGCCCGACGTCTCGATCGCCCCGCCGTTGATGTACTGGGTGCGGTACGAGAGGATCTTGCCGCGGTTCACAGCCGAGCTGGCTCCGGGCTCGCAGGGGCTGGTGAGGGTGAGCCTCGTCAGCACCGCCGCGGGGCCGCAGCCGCCGGCGGTCGGCATGGCCAGGGCGAGCAGGTCGGCGGTGGCCTCGCTGGTCAGCGGATCCTCGAAGTCGAACTGCCAGTAGTCGATCGTCGCGTTGAAGCGGTCGAACGTGAAGATCACCCCGAGATCGAGGGTCTTGGCGGTTTCCGGCTCCAGGTCCGGGTTGCCGAAGAGGTCGTTCGCCCGATAGGTGCCGCTGGCGTTGGTCAGCCCGCGGTCGAAGTCGCTGGTGGTGATGGTCGCCAGCGGCGCGCGGTAGGTGGAGCCGATGGCGCCGCGGAGCGCCAGCCAGTCCGTCGCCTGCCAGCGCAGCGAGAGCTTCGGATTGAAGGTCTCGTCGAACCCGATGTAGCGCTCATAGCGGCCGGCGAGGGTCGCTTCGAGGTTGTCGGTTATCGGG
>NZ_DATAGM010000471.1:0-4085 GCF_036263695.1 Phenylobacterium sp. | reverse complement strand
CGAAGAAGGGTGACAGGTAGCCTCGCTCCTGGCGGGCGAGGCTACCCGTCACCGCAGAGTCACCGACCGTATGCCTTCATGAACCGGTCGGCCGCCTCGTTGGAGATGCGGCCGATCTCGTCGGGCTCGAGCTCTCGGGCCATGCCGAGCAGGCCGGCGATCTGCAGCGAGCCGATGGCCATGCCGCGGAAGATCTCCGCCGCCAGCAGCGGGTCGGGGATGTGCAGGCGTCCGGCGCGGTCCTCCTGCGCCAGGAATTCCGCCAGCCGCTCGGCGCTGGCCCTGGGGCCGGCCTCGTACATGGCCCGGCCGACCTCCGGCATCTCCACGGCGCTCTGCACCGCCAGCCGCATGAAGCCCAGGCTGTTGGGCGTCGCCACCGCCTCGAGCAGAATGCGGGCGTAGCCGGCCAGGGCGTCGCGGGGGTTCTCGGCCGCATCGGCCCCTTCCAGCGGCGCGGTCACCTGATGCACCCGCCGGCGCGCCAGCGCCCGCACCAGCTCGGCCTTGCCGCCGTAGTGGTTGTAGATGGTCTGCTTGGAGACGCAGGCTCGGCGGGCGATCTCCTCGATCGAGGCGGCGAAGCCGCGCTCTGTGAACACCTGCACGGCGGCGTCCAGGATGGCCTCGGTCTTTGCCTGGTCGATCTGGCCGGCGATCCTCGGCATCAGCGCTTCTCCCCCGGCCGGACGGAGCCCTGCGCCCAGGCCGGCCCGACGAAGAAGGCGATGGCGCCCGCGAGCACACAGCCGGCCGCCAGGAAATAGAACGCATCCCCGTAGCCCAGCACGGCCGCCTCGCGTCGAATCATCCCGCCGAACGCCATTCGGGCCGCTCCTTCCGGATCGGCCGCCCCGCGCTGTTCCATGATCGCGGCGAGCGCCTCGAGCATCTGCTGGCTGGACAGGTTTCCCCAGTTCACCGCCGCCGAGATGTCGGCCAGGTGGACCGCCGTCTGGTGGGTAAGCACGGTCGAAAGCACCGCCAGGCCGACCGCGCCCCCCAGGTTGCGCACCAGGTTCACCAGGCCCGAGGCGTCCTTCATCATGTGCGCCGGCAAGGTGGAGACCGCCAGCTGCTGGGCTCCGATCATCGCCATCATCACCCCGAAGCTCCGCCAGGCCTGCAACACGGCGAACTCGTGGAAGCCCCAGTCGGCCGTGATCCGCCCGCCGAGCGCTGTCGACCAGGCGGCGAGGCCAAAGCCGAGGATCATCGAGATCCGCAGGTCCATGGAGCGGACGAGCCGCCCGCAAATCGGGGCCGAGAGGAACATCGTCAGGCCCGAGACCAGCATGGTCGTGCCGACCTGGGTGGCGGTGTACTGCAGCACCTGGCCGAGGAAGATCGGGATCAGGAACGAGCCGCCGAAGATGCTCACCCCGGCGATGAAGCTCATCAGCACGCCGAGGGTGAACTCCTTGTTCACAAAAGGTTTCAGCGAGACGATGGGCTGGCGATAGGTGACCTGGCGCCAGACGAACACCAGGCCTGTCACGGCGGCGGTGACGGTCAGCCACAGGATCAGGTCGTCCTCGAACCAGCCCTCGCTGGCGCCCTCCTCCAGCGCGTACTGCATGGTCAGCAGGAAGATCGTCATGACCACGAGGCCGAACCAGTCGATTCCCTTCGCCAAAGACCGGTCCGGCTTGTCGAATCCGCCGTAGCGTCCGACCAGGAAGATCACCAGGGCGCCCGGGACCAGGTTGATGAAGAACAGCCAGCGCCAGGACAGGGCGTCGGTCAGGTAGCCGCCGAGGATCGGGCCGATGGTCGGGGCGAGCGTCACCACCAGGCCGGTGATCACGTTGGCGGTGACCCGCTGCTCCGGCGGAAAGACCGTCATGGCGGTGGCGAAGACGGCCGGGATCATCGCGCCGGCCGCCAGGCCCTGCAGCGCGCGCAGGACGATCATCGACTCGTAGCTGTTGGCCAGGCCGACGGCCATCGAGGTGATGACGAAGATCACCACCGCGGTGACATAGAAGGGCCGGGTGCCGAACAGTTTGGACAGGTACGCCGCCAGCGGAATGGTGATCACCTCGGCCAGCAGATAGATGGTCTGGATCCAGCTGATCTCGTCGGCGCTGGCGCCCAGGCCCGACTGGATCTGGGTCAGCGAGCTATTGACGATCTGGATGTCGAGCATGGCCATGAACTGGCCCACGACCATCCCGCCGAACCCCAGGAAGATCCTTCCCCAGGCGACCTCGCCCTCGGCGTTGAGCGCCGTCTCGGGGACGCCCAGCGCCTGCGCCCGCTCGGCGCGGTCGAAGCTGAGGGCCGCCTCGGTCACGGCGGGGGCCCTACGGGGTCCCGGCGTGCTGGGCCAGGGCGGCGTGCGGCACGGCCTCGGCGAAGCTCGGCCCCGTGTCCCGGGTCACGTCCACCTTCACGTGCACCGACAGGCCCGGCCGCAGAGCGCCGGCCAGCGGCTCCGTCCGGTCCACCAGGATGCGCACCGGCAGGCGCTGAGTGATCTTGGTGAAGTTGCCGACTGCATTCTCCACCGGGATGACCGCGAACTCCGCGCCGGTGGCCGGAGCGAAGCTCTCCACCTTGCCCTTCAGGGTCTGCTTGCCGAAGGCGTCGGCGCGGATCTCCACCGGCTGGCCGATGCGCAGCCGGGCGACCTGGGTCTCCTTGAAGTTGGCGACCACGTAGGTGTCGGTCAGCGGCACGACGCTCATCATCGACGAGCCGACCCGCACGTATTGGCCGGGCCGCACGCTGCGGGCGCCGACCACGCCGGCCACGGGGGCGCGGATTTCAGTGCGCGAGAGGTCGATGCGCGCTTGCTCCACTGAGGCCCGCGCGGCGTCCAGCTGGGCCAGCGTCTGGGCGCGCGCCGAGCCGAGGGACGCCGCCGTCTGCCGCTCGGCCTCCAGGGTCGCCTTCGCCTGGGCGACGGCGGCCTGCGCCTGGGCGGCGGCGGCCTTGGCCGACTGGATGCGCTGGGTGGAGACGAACCCGCGGTCCCCGAGGGCGCCGTAGCGGCTCATCTCGGCGGCGGCGAGCTGGGCCTCGGCCTGGGCGCTGGCGACGCCGGCCTGCCGCTGCGCGATCATCGCCTGCTCGAGCGCAGCCTTGTCGTCGACCGCGCGCACCGCCGCCTCGAGGGCCGCGGCGTTGGCGATCGCCTCCGCGAGCCTCGCCTGGATCTCGGCCCCGTCGAGGCGCACCAGCAGCTGGCCGGCCTGGACGGCCTGATTGTCGTCCACCAGCACCTCGGCCACGTAGCCGCCGACCTGCGGGGCCACCATCACCTTGTCGGCGTGGATGAAGGCGTTGTCGGTGGTCTCGTAGCGCTGCTTGCCGGTCCACCAGAAGACGCCGCCGACCGCGATGGCCAGCGTCACGACCGCGCCCACGAGCACGGGTATCAGATGCCGCCGCAACAACCCCGCCACGTCACAAGCTCCGACTGAAAAATGGACGATGAAGTCCAGCTTACGCGGTGGACGGCCGGGCGCAATGTGAAAGATGGACGGGCGGGTCCACGATTGGGCCGCAACGCCTCTGGACCTTCGAGCGGGTTGGCCGCCATATCGGCGCATGGAATTCGATGCCGACGTGATCATCGCCGGCGCCGGGATGGCTGGCGCGACCCTGGCCCTGGCGCTGGCCCAGGCGGGGCTCAAGGCGGTGCTGATCGACCCGGTGGTGTTCGACGCGCAGGTCGCGCCGACCTTCGACGGCCGGGCCTCGGCGATCGCCTTCGCGGCCTTCCGGCAATGGCGGGTGCTGGGGCTGGCGCCGGAGCTGGAACCGCAGGCCCAGCGGATCGAGCAGATACTGGTCACCGACGCGCCGCGACCGGGCGCGGCGGCGTCCGCCCCCGGGCCCTTCTTCCTGCGCTTCGACGCGGCCGAGATCGCCGGCCGCACCGAGGGCGAGCCGCTCGGCTACATGCTGGAGAACCGCCGCGTCCGCGCCGCCCTGGCTGCGGCGGTGCAGCGGGCCGGTATCGAGGTGCTGGCCCCGGCCCGCGTGGAGGCTGTGGAGGTGACGCCCCGCGCCGCGCAGGTGCGGCTGGCGGACGGCCGCACCCTGACGGCGCCGCTGGTGGTGGGCGCCGAAGGCCG
>NZ_DATAGM010000470.1:0-3432 GCF_036263695.1 Phenylobacterium sp. | reverse complement strand
GAGATTCGCCAGCTCTTGCAGCAAGTGATGCTGTCGTCGGTGACGCGGATGATCGCGCTGACCACCCTGGGCCAGCTGTACGCTCGCCGGGGGAACCAGGAGGCAGAAGCGACGCTCGATGAGGCAGCGGCACTGGCCGAGCGGACGGGCAAACTGGTGCGCATCAGTCCAGTCTGCGCCGCACGCGCCGAATTGGCCCTCCTGGACGGGGACCACCGGCGAGCGCTGGAAGAGGCAGGGGCCGTGCGCGAAGCGGTCTTCAGCCGAGGAAATCGCTGGGACCGGGGCGAACTCGCCTGGCTCTTGTGGCAGGCTGGTGACCGTGACGTTCCGACCGAGGGAATTGCCGCGCCCTACGCCATGCAGATCGCCGGCGACGTCGCGGCGGCGGCAGAGGCCTGGCGGGAGATCGGCTGCCCGTACGAAGAGGCGTGCGTGCTGGCCGCGAGTGATGACCCGAGCACCGTGCAGTGCGCCGCTGCGATCTTCGAGGGGCTGGGAGCGCAGCCAGCCCTGGGGCGTGTGATCCAGCGCCTGCAGGCCCTCGGCGTGTGCGACTTGCCGCCGGTCCGGCGCGGACCGCCGGCGGCGACCCGCGGCAATGCTGCGGTGCGACCGGCCGCTGCCCCAGCGTCGGCCGGATTGGCAGCGCGGCATCGGTTGACGGGGCGCGAGGTCGAAGTTCTGCGCCTGCTGACCCACCGGCGGACCGACCGGGAAATCGCCGACGAGCTCTTCATCAGCCCGAAGACGGCGGGATTCCACGTCGCCAACATCCTCGGCAAGCTCGGCGTTGCCAACCGGCGCGACGCCGCCACCCTCGCCCTCCGCGAGGGGCTGACCGTGCACCCCTCCTAGGAAGTTCTCCCGGGTCTCCCTGCCCCGGGCCCCGCCCGGCTCACCGTGCCCGGCGCCTGGGAGACAGGTGAGCCTCAGTGTTTCCCGTCGTCATGCCCGCACAAACGGCACGTTTGCGCCGGCGGCGAGGGCTACTGCGGCATCCGGGGCGTCCCGCTCGACGATCAGGCCGGCGACCTCGGCCAGGGAGGCGATGACGAAGGGCGAGGCGGCTCCCAGCTTCTCCGACGACGCCAGCACCCAGGTTTCTGCCGCCCGCTCGATGAGCAGCCGCTTGATCGCGGCCTCCTCGGCGTTGGCGGTGGTCAGCCCGGCCTCGGAATGGACCCCGGTGACGCCCAGGAAGCAGAGGTCGGCATTGATTTGGCGCAGCGATTCGGCCGTTTCGGCGCCGACCGCGACCACCGAGTGCTTGAACAACCGGCCCCCCAGCAGCAGGACCTCTACCCGCGGGTGATCGACGAGCTCCAACGCGGTGCTCGGACTATGCGTGACGACGGTGGCCGCAAGGTCGCGGGGCAGATGACGGGCGACTTGGGCGGCGGTGGTGCCACCGTCGATGAGGACCACCTGTCCCGGGCGGACCATCGCCGCCGCGGCTCGCCCGATGACGGCCTTGGCGTCGGGATTGAGCTCCATCCGGCCAGCGAAGTCGGCGACTGCCGGCGAGGCAGGCAGGGCGCCGCCGTGGACGCGTTGCAGCCGGCCCTGCTCGGCAAGGTCGCGCAGGTCGCGGCGGATGGTGTCTTCGGAAACGCCGATGTCCCGGGCTAGCACTGCCGACGAGACCTGTCCGTCCCGCTCGAGCCGGTCGAGAATTGCCCGCTTGCGCCCTTCAGTCAGCACGTCGCCTCCTTGCCCTTGCTGGTATCTGCACGATGTTGCATGAACATGCTTGACATAGCGTGTTACTGCCGGTATTGTAGCAGAATACCGGAGCAAACGTGCAAATAGCAGAATCGGAGGGACGCGATGAACAGCAAGCGGGCGATTGGCGTGGCAGCCGTGGCCAGTGCCGACCTGCCGGACCCACGGGTGCGGGTGCGCCGGGTGGACGTGCTAGCTGACGACTGGGGCGTGCTCAAGCGCACCTTCCTGGACTACCAGAGGGGCGACGGCACCTGGCAGGAACAGCGCCGCGAGACGTACGACCGGGGTGACGGCGCCGTGGTCCTCCCTTATGACCCTGTAGGGCGCACGGTGGTGCTGGTGCGCCAGTTCCGCTTCCCGGCGTGGTCGGTTGGCCACCCCGGCTTCTTGATCGAGGCGCCGGCCGGCCTGCTCGACGAAGCCAGCCCGGAGCGGCGCGTCGCCGCTGAGGCCGAGGAGGAGACCGGGTTCCGGCTGCGCACCCCGCGCAAGGTCTTCGAGCTGTTCATGAGTCCCGGCTCCGTCACCGAGCGACTGCACTGCTTCGTTGCCGAGGTCGAACCGGGCGCCGGCGTGGGCGGCGGCGTGGCAGCGGAGGGGGAGGACATCGAGGTGCTGGAGCTGCCCTTCACAGAGGCGGAGGCGATGGTCGCCAACGGCGAGATCGCTGATGCCAAGACCGTCGTCCTGCTCCAGTACGCCCGCCTGCACCTCTTCGCCGATCCGCCGACTGTTGATGGCTTTCCCATGCGGCCGGACGGGCCGAGCGATGACTGCAGTTGCCCGAGCAGGACGGCTCGACGAACGCGGCGGTGCTGGTGGCATGGAGGTGGTGAACTACCGCCCTCGCCCTCTGCAAGGGCCTGACCACAGCTCCCTCCTAGGATGTTCTCCCAGGTCTCCCTGCCCCAGGCCATGCCGGTAAACCGGAGATTCCTCCCGGTGTGCATAGCCGGACCAATCGTCATGATAGACCCGTGCCCAGCAGATGCCAGGTGCCGGAAGGGCCGGCCTGAAAGGACCGTCATGCTCGATTTCATCGTCTATTGGACCACTGATCGCCGAATCCAGGAGCGGAACCAGATGGAGCGGAAGCAGATGCACGAGATTGTCGCCTTCACCACCGCCCAGCGGCTGACCGCCGACGAGGCGCGTTCGGCGCTCCCGACCAGCCCCATCCACCCCAACCGGCGCCGCCACAGCGTGCGTCGGGAGGTGAGCGTCACCTTGCGCCGGCTCGCCGACCGCCTCGAGCCGGCCCTGGCGAGCGCCGGGCCGGTCCCGGCCGAGTACCGCGACGGGCCCTACCGAAGGGAGGCCACCACGACCTAACGCTACTTCGCGCTCGGACTGCCGATGCTGCCCCTGCGGCTCGGTTGCAGTGCGGGCGACCTAGTACCCCTCGAGTTTTCGGGTCACGACCCTACGACAAGGAGCGAACGCAAGATGTCTACTACTCTCACCGCCCCAGCTACCCCCGATCTCGTTGCCATCAAGCAGCGACAGCAGCAAGCCTGGGCCACCGGCGACTACGCGGTGGTCGGCTCGACGCTCGTCATCATGGCCGAGGGGCTCTGCGAGGCCCTCGACCTGCGCGCCGGCCAGCGAGTCCTCGACGTCGCCACCGGCAATGGCAACGCGGCGCTGGCCGCCGCCCGACGCTTCGCCACCGTCACCGGCCTCGACTACGTGCCGGCTCTGCTG
>NZ_DATAGM010000469.1:0-10770 GCF_036263695.1 Phenylobacterium sp. | reverse complement strand
GGTGTCGGCCAGCGTGATGACGTTCGATCACGACGGGCTGATGTTCAACCTGCTCGACACGCCGGGACACGAGGACTTCTCCGAGGACACCTACCGCACGCTGACCGCCGCCGACGCGGCGGTGATGGTGCTGGACGCGGCCAAGGGCATCGAGCCGCAGACCCTGAAGCTGTTCGAGGTCTGCCGGCTGCGCGACATCCCCATCGTCACCTTCATCAACAAGATGGACCGCGAGGCGCAGGACCCGTTCGCCCTGCTGGACGAAATCGCCTCCAAGCTCGCCCTCGATCCGGCGCCCCTCTACTGGCCGGCTGGGTCGGGCGGGCGATTCAAGGGGATGCTGGACCTGCGCCGCGAGCGTTTCCTGCCGTTCGCCAAGCCCTCGGCGGACAGCCACGGCCACCCCGAGCCCGTCTCCCTGAAGAGCAACGCCATCGTCACCCACCTCGACCCGGACGAGCAGGGGGAGCTGGAGGAGGGGGCGATGCTGGTCCAGGAGGCGGCCAAGCCGTTCGATCCGCAGTCCTTCCTGGAAGGCCACATGACGCCGGTCTTCTTCGGCTCGGCCCTGCGCCATTTCGGCGTGGACCAGCTGCTGGAGGGCCTGGGCGCCTACGCCCCGCCGCCCAAGGCGGTGGCCGCCTCGCGCGGCGGCGAGCCGACCCAGGTCGCCCCGGGCGAGAAGGAGGTCACCGGCTTCGTCTTCAAGGTCCAGGCGAACATGGACCCCAACCACCGCGACCGGATCGCTTTCCTGAAGCTGTGCTCGGGCCGGTTCACGCGCGGCATGAAGCTGAAGGTGCAGAACACCGGCCGGCAGCTCTCCGTGAACGCACCGGTGATGTTCTTCGCCTCCGACCGCGAGCTGGCCGAGGACGCCTTCGCGGGCGACGTGATCGGCATCCCCAACCATGGTGTGCTGCGGGTGGGCGACAGCCTGTCGGAGACCGGGACGGTCCGATTCGCCGGCCTGCCGAACTTTGCGCCGGAGATCCTGCAGCGGGTGCGGGTCAAGGATCCGCTCAAGGCCAAGCACCTGAAGAAGGCCCTGGAAGGCTTGGCGGAGGAGGGCGTCACCCAGCTGTTCCGCCCGCAGCTTGGGGCCGACTTCATCGTCGGCGCCGTCGGTCAGCTGCAGTTCGAGGTGATGGCCGACCGACTGGCCAACGAGTACGCCCTCGAGGTGCTCTTCGAGCCGTCGCCCTACGCCGAGGCCCGCTGGCTGGGCGGCGACAAGCCCGACGTCGAGGATTTCATCGGCAAGCACCGCAGCGCCATGGCGCTCGATATCGACGAGCAGCCGGTGTTCCTGGCCAAGTCGGCCTGGGAGATCGGCTACGTCTCCGAGCGCTATCCCAAGGTCCGGCTGGAGCGGACGAAAGAGCGGGCGTAGCGCCGGCCATTAACCCTGCAAAACTCCGGCCAGTCCCGGTCACGAAATCATCAACAATTCTTTATCTCTGATTAACCATAACCGCTTGGTTAATG
Organism: Phenylobacterium sp.; assembly: GCF_036263695.1. Taxonomy (GTDB): domain Bacteria; phylum Pseudomonadota; class Alphaproteobacteria; order Caulobacterales; family Caulobacteraceae; genus Phenylobacterium. Next base: position 9,282 of record NZ_DATAGM010000469.1, on the reverse strand, counting down.
ACTTGTTAATGGCCAGCGGCTCCGGCTTTGCTCCTTACGGGCTGAGCATCTTGAGGTCGTCCCGCGGTGGGACGGCTCAAGGTTACTGGAGTTGGGCATGTTCGAGTTCGGGCGCGAGCTGAGGCGGCTGTTCGGAGCCGAGGCGATCAGGCCGGTGCGGGACGGGCTGACCGGCGGCGACCAGGGGCTTCTGGAGCTGCTCGAACTTTCCCTGCTGCGCACCGAAGGCAAGGCGGCCGATGTCGCCGCCGGCCGGGTCGGCGCCCGCGACCGGGCCCAGCGCCTCCTGGAGGCGGCCATCGTCTGGCGGGAGATCGCCCGCCGCTCCGGCGAGGCCGTGGCCCTGCGCAAGGCCGCCGCCACCGCAGAGGCCGCCGCCGACGCCTTCGACAAATCCCGCCGGCCGGACGGCTGGGCCCGGGCCCGTTGCGAGCAGGGCTACTGCGCCCTGCTGGGCGCCGAACTGTTCGGCGACGAGGGCCTGAACGCCGCCGCCGAGATCGCCTTCCGCGAGGCCCGCAAGGCCTGCCGGGGCGGGCTCGCAGCGCCGCTCGCCGACGCCGCCCTGGCGCTGATCGAAGGGCGCCGGCGCCTGGCCACCGGCGACGCCGACGCGGCCCGCCAGTTCGCCGCGCGCCTCTCCCAGCCGATCGCCGCCCTGCAGGCGCTGACGCGCCGCTGCCCGCCGGCCCGACTGGTGGCCGCCGAGGCGCGCCTGGCCCGCGCCGACCTGCTCTCCGCCTGGGGCGCGCGCCTGAAGGATCGTGACCTCGTCGAGGCCGCCCGCGACGAGGCCGCCGCGGTCGCCGACACCATGGACCTGGCGTACGAGCCGCTCACCTGGGCCCGCGCGACGCTGGCTAAGGCCCAGGCCGCCACCCTCCTGGGCGAGGTGACCGGCTCCACCGAGCTGTTCGCCGACAGCGTCACGGCCTTGGCCGACGTGCTCGACCAGCTGCCCCGCGACCACAGCCCCCTCGACTGGGCCCGCACCCAGGCGGGGCTGGCCCAGGCGCTGCAGGCCCTGGCCGAGGAGAGCGCCAGCGAGCGCGCCTACGAGCAGGCCATCACCGGCTACGACCGAGCGCTAGTCGCCCTGAAACGGGCGCCGTCGCTGGCCGTCCGCGCCGCCGCCGCCAGCAATCGGGCCCTGTGCCTGGCCCGCCTGGCCGAGCTGACCGGCGACATGGCGGTGCTGGACGCGGCCGAGATCGCCTTCAAGACCGAGCTGTCGCGCCGGCACGGCCGCCGCGATCCGGTCGGCTGGGCCCTCGTCCAGCTGAACCTCGCCCGCATCTACGAGGCCCGCGCGGAGATCACCGGCATCGACCGTGGCGAGCGGGCCGCCGCCGCCGTGGCCCTGAATGCCGCGCTCGACGTGTTCTCCGAGGAGGGTTTGCGCTCGCTCAGCGTGATGGCCCTCGACGGGCTCGAACGCCTCCGCGCCGGCTTGGCGACCGCCCGCCCGGCGCACTAGCGTCCAAGGGGCTTCCACAACTGACGGTGGCGCGTGTAGGCTCGCCGCATGTTGGGGAAGTATTCGAAACTAAAGACCGCGACGGCGCTCGCGGCCGGGCTGGCGGCGCTCTGGTGCCCGCCGGGGGCTGTGGCGCAGGACCGCGACCCGGACTGGGTGCGCCGACCGCGGCCGGAGGATCTGCTCGCCGTCTGGCCCAAGGTGGCGTGGGAAAAGGGCATCGGCGGCAAGGCCGTCATCTCCTGCACCGTCACGACCGCGGGCGCGCTGCGCGACTGCAGCGTCGTTGAAGAGGATCCGCCAGGCATGGGCTTCGGCGGGGCGGCCATCACCTTGACCGCGCAGCTGGCGATGCGGCCCAAGCTGGTCGGCGGAAAGCCGGTGCCGGGCATGGTGAGGATCCCAATCAATTTCAGCGATCCGGGCCTGCCGATCGGCTCGCACCTGCGCGGCGGCGCCAAAATCCCGGCGCTGACCAAGCGCGTCGTCTCGAACGTTCCCTGGCGCCAGGCGCCCACCTACGAGCAGGTGATCGCCATTTTCCCGCAGAAGGCCCGGGCCGCGGGCGTGGACGCCCGCGCGGCCATCGAGTGCACGATCAACCGGGACGGACGGCTCGGCAGTTGCCAGACGATCTCGGGGGAGCCGAACGGAATGGGCGCCGGGGCTGCGGCCCGCAAACTGGCGCCGCTGTTCCTGGCTCCGGAGACGGACGCAGCCGGCAAGCCGCTGGCCGGCGCGCGGGTCCACATCCCGGTGACCTTCGGCAAGTCCATGCTGGCCAGCGAGGCGCCGGTTATCGGCAAGCCCAGCTGGACGGCTCTGCCCACCGGCAGTGATCTGGCCGCAGGTTTTCCGGTCGCGGCCCGCAGCGCCGGCGTCACCACCGGCCGAATACGGCTGCGCTGCCAAATCGCCACCGCGGGCCGCCTGCAGAACTGCGCCGTGCAGTCGGAGGAGCCGGCGGGAATGGGTTTCGGCGACGCCGCCAAAGCCCTGACCAGCAATTTCCAGATGAGCCTGTGGTCCGCCGAAGGCCTGCCCACGCAAGGCGGCTTCGTGGTCATCCCCCTGCGTTACGACCTGCCGAAGGACGAGCCCGCGGCGGCCGGTACGCCCTAGGCGGCGGCCACGTCGCCGGTCGTGCGGCGCATGCGCCAGAAGCGGATGGTCCGCTGGGCCGCTTCCACGGGGAGGGTCTCGTAGAGCTCGCCGTACTCGCGGGCTCGGCCGAGGGCGTTGGCGTCGCGATCGAGGATCAGCACCGCAAAGGTCAGGAACAGCGAGCGCTCGAAGCCGGCCGCCTTGCAGACGATCGACAGGGCGTCGAGTTCGCGCTTCTCCAGGATCCGCCGGGCGGTTTGGAAGTCGATGCCGGCCATCTCCGAGAGGGCGACCAGGAACTTGGTGGTTTCGCGGTTGCGCAGGAAGCCGGCCAGCACCGGCGGGGTGATGGCGTTGCGCAGCCGCATGGTGCGGATCGCCTTCTCGGCCTCGGCGTAGTCGGCCGGCAGCGAGCCGTGGAGGGTGGCGACCTTCTTGCGGCCCGCGGCCAGCGCCGCCTCGACGGCGGCCGGGTCGAGCTCGCTGTTGCGCTCCAGGATCTTGTCGCGCAGCCGGGCCTCGACGACGAAGTACATCTCGTTGAGCAGGTCCGGCGGCACGCTGCTGCGGCCGACCACGGCCTCGTGCAGCTCCGGGTTCTCGGCCGCGCGGTCGACGACGATCTCGTGGGCCTCGCGGGACAGTTCGGCGCCTTCGTTGCGCAGCAGCACGCCCAGGGTCTGGTCGTCGCCGCGCTCGACGATGGCCTCGGTGACCGCCTGGGAGACGGTCTCGCGCTGGGAGATGGCGCGCAGGTGCTCCTGGCCGCGGGTGCGGGCCACCACCAGCAGGTCGTCCTCGGTCAGCGCCCGGGAGCCGGTCAGCACCGGCTGGGCGACGGCGATCGACTGGTCGCGCGCCAGGGCCCGCAGCAGGCCGCTGGGCGGGGCGTCGGCGGTGGCCATGCGCTCGGCGAGCTCAATCCGGACGACCTCCTCCATCTCGCTTGAGAGCTGCGAGAGGATGTCGTCGAACAGGTCCATCTCCTGGCCGCCGCGCTCGGCCTCGGTGGTGAAGAACAGGTCGGTGACGCTGCGCAGCAGCTCGCGCCGGCGCTCGCTGGACTCTTCCTTCGCCAGGTCGATCAGGTCGTGCAGCTTGGTGCGTTGCATGCGGCGTGTCTCAGAAGAGGCGGGCGTCGATGGAAGGCTTGCGGGCGGGGGCCTCGTCCTCTTCCGCCTCGGTTTCAGCCGGGGCGTCGGGGGGGCCGATCAGCACGTAGTTGGTCTGCGCCGAGGTCGCGGGCACGGTGTCGGGCGCCATGCCATACTCGCGGTGGAGGGAGTAGAGCCGGCTGGGCGCGGCGCCCCGCTGCGGGGCAGGGGGCGGCGCCTGGGCCAGGCGGGGCGCGGGCGGCGGAGGCGCGGCGGCCGGCGCGGGCGCGGGGCCGTCGTAGAGGCTCTGGGGCAGTGGATCGTGGGACCAGCTGGACATCGGCTGGGCGCGCGGCGGTGGCTGAGGGGCCGCAACGGGCCGCGGCTCTGGGCGGGCGGCGATCTGGACGGGTGCGGCTTGCGGCGCCGTCGGCGCGGCCTTTCCGGACCAGCCGAGCAGCCGACCCTCGTACGGGCGCGCCTGAGGAGCGGCCGCCTTGCGCGGCGGACCATAGCGGTCCTGCACCGGTTCGGCGGCCGCGGAGCCCGCACAGGCGAGCGCAACGAGGACGAGTGCAAGTCGCATCATGCCGACTGTGCCGCAGCCGACTTAACCCTGAGCTAACGGGGCCGATTAAGCTTGACCTAACGGCCGCGCCACCACTTCAGGCCGGCCCGCTCGAGCGCCTCGAACAGGGCGTAGAGCGCCGCGCCCAGCAGGCCGAGCGCCAGCAGGGCCGCCAGCATGCGGGCGGTCTGCAGCCGGTGGCTGGCGTCGAGGATCCGCCAGGCGAGCCCCTGGGCCGAGCCCGAGCCGGCCACGAACTCGGCCACCACGGCCCCGACGATCGCCAGCCCCGCGGCCACCTTGTGGCCCTCCAGCAGGAACGGCAGGGCGGACGGCAGCCGCAGCCGCAGGAGCCGCGCGCCCCGGCCGGCGCCATAGAGGTCGAACAATCGCTCCAGGTCTGGATCGGCGGACCGCAGTCCCGTCACCGCGCCCGAGAAGATCGGGAAGAAGGCGACCACGGCCGCCAGGGCGACGATGGCCCGCTCCGGATGGTCGATCCCAGCCCAGATGTTGACCAGCGGCGCAATGGCGATCACCGGCGTTACCTGCAGCACCACGGCGAGCGGCCGCAGGGCCCGGTGCACGGTGGGGCTCAGGGCCGCGCCGAGCGCGGCGAGCTGGGCGATCACGCTGGCGGCGACCAGCGCCTGCAACGCCATGGCCAGGGTGTTCCAGGCCGAGGCCAAGAGGCTCTTCCAGTCCGAGGCGAGCGCCTCGCCCACGGCGCTGGGCGGCGGCAGCACGTAGGAGGGGACCGAGAGGGCGCGGCAGGCGATCTCCCAGGCCCCCAGCAGGGCGGCGATCAGCGCGATCGGCGCAAGGGCGGCGGCCAGGCGTGTCATGCCGCCGCCATCCCCTGCGCGAGGGCGGCGGAGACCTGCTCTACCGTCTCGCGGAACTGCGGCGTGGTGCGGAAGCCGGGCGGGCGGGGCAGGGCGGCGGGGCTGGCGACGTCGGCGAGGGTGCGGCCCGGGCCCGGGCTCATCACCACCACCCGCGAGGCCATGTAGACCGCCTCCTCGACGTTGTGGGTGACGAAGACGGTGGCGGGGCCGGCATCGCGCCACAGCGCCAGCACGTCGTCGGCAAGCGCCCGGCGGGTGATCTCGTCGAGGGCGGCGAACGGCTCGTCCAGCAGCAGCAGGCGTGGCGAGGTGACCAGGGCGCGGGCCAGCGAGACCCGCATCGCCATGCCCCCGGACAGCTGCGCCGGCCGGGCCGCCTCGCGGCCGGCCAGGCCCACGCGGGCCAGGGCGGCGGCGGCGCGCTCGCGGGCGTCGCTGCGGCCGACGCCCGACAGCTCCAGCGGCAGGGCGACGTTGGCCGCTGCGCTCAGCCAGGGGGCGAGGGTGGGCGCCTGGAACACCACCGCCGTCTCGCCCGTAGCGGCGTCGCGCCGGACCTCGCCCTTCTCGGGCGTCTCGAGCCCTGCCAGCAGCCGCAGGGCTGTGGACTTGCCGCAGCCCGACGGGCCGACCAGCGCGACGATCTCGCCCGCCGCCAGCGAGAGGCTGAACGGCCCCAGCGCCGCGCGGCCGCCATAGGCCACCTCCACGTCCGCGAGCTCGGCGACGCTCACCCCTTCCTCCCCCATTCATGGGGGAGGGGAACCACGCCAGGCGTGGTGGAGAGGGCTTGCGGCGGTGGAGGCCCTCTCAACCGCCCTGTCGGGCGGTCCCCCTCTCCCATGAATGGGAGAGGAAAGAGGGAGGCGCGCGGTCGCACTCGGCCCGACACTACGGCGCGAACTGCAGCGTATAGGCCTGCTTGTAGTCGAGGTCGGCGGGGTAGACGCGTTCCTTGGCGGCCATGTTGAAGAACTCGGCCCAGCGGGCGTCGGTCATTCGGCCGATGGCGGCCTGGTCGCCGCCGTCGACGATGCCATAGCTCTTCAGCTTCTCGCGGGCCTGGTCGAGGACGTCCTGGGTCATCTCCGGATTGTCCTTCAGGATCAGCGCATCGCCAGGCTTGGGATCGCCGTAGAGGTAGGAGCGCCAGCCCGCCGCGCTGGCCTCCACGAAGGCCTTCACCGCCTGCGGATTCTCGGCGATCAGCTTGTCGGTGGCCAGCACCATCGTCGCGTAGCTGGGATAGCCCTCGTCGGCGAGTAGCATGACCTTGGGCTTGATGCCGCCTTCCTTCTCCAGGGTATAGGGCTCGGAGGTGACGTAGCCCTGCTGGGCCACCCGCTTGTCGGCCAGGAAGGGCGCAGGGCTGAAGGCGTACTTGCGCACCTGGTCGTCCGTGAAGCCGTACTTGGCCTTCAGCCAGACCCAGAAAGCGTTGATCGAGGCGTCCGACAGCAGGATCGGCCGCCCCTTCAGGTCGGCGATGCTGTTCACCCCCGTGCCCTCGTGGGCGATCAGCACCTGCGGGTCCTTCTGCATGAAGGCCGCCACCGCCTTCACCGGGACCTTTTCCTGGGCCAGGTTGACGACGATGAAGCTGTTGGAGCCCATGCCCATCTCCACCTGACCGGCGGCGAGCAGCTGGGGCACGTTCACGCCCGGGCCGCCCTGCAGGATGCGCACGTCCAGGCCCCGCTTCGCGTACTCGCCGGTGGCCACCGCCTGATAGAAGCCGCCGTGCTCGGCCTGCGCCCGCCAGTCGGTGGCGAAGCGGATCGTCGTCTGACCCTCGGCGGCCTTGGGCGCCTCGGCCTTCTGCTGACCCGGCGAGCAGGCGCAGACCAGCGCCGCGACGGCGAGAGCGAGATTGCGGAAGATCTTCATGCGGCCCCCGGGACTGAACACCAGCGGAGCCTTAAGGGGACCGATCCAAAGCGCAAGAGGGGGCCCCACGGAGCAAGAGGGCGGCGCCCCGGTCACCCGGCGCGTCGCCCTCCTCCAGATCCTTTTTGAGGGGATCTGCGCCGGAAGAAACAGCTTGCGACTTCGATTGGCGGGCTTCCCCGCAGGTTTCCGTCGCCGCTGCCGATCCTTGGTCCCTCAGATCCCGGGTCGCCCCGTTCCTGAGCTTCGTCAGATCGTTCCGAAGCCTTTGGTTCTGCGGTGTGTCCTGGGAGGGGCTTTCGCCCCAGACGGGCCTCCCGCTTCGCCTCGGCTTGGTCCTGCGTCTTCGGTTTTCCGGCACTCCTTCGACAGTCGCCTGTCTCGGGTTTTCCGGTCTGCCTGGGACCCAGTTCCTTCTGGCAAGATGGAGCTTGCGCCCGAACCGGACCCTCCGCAATAGGCCCGAATCACCTCTGTGTGAACGAACCGCGACGGCGCAGATAACCATCTGTGGATGTTTGGTTAGTTGCGCCGAAATTGCTCAGCCGATTCAGCGAACGAAGTTACCCACAGCTTTGCCTCAGCCGCCGGTTTCGAGGCTCTCGCGGCGCTCCTCGAGGGCCAGCCACTCCTCCTCCGCCGCCGCCAGCTGGGCGCGGGCGGCCTCCAGCGCCTTGCCGAACCGCTCGAAGGCGGCGGGGTCGCGGGCGTATAGGTTCGGGTCGGCCAGCTGGCTCTCCAGCAGGGCGATCTTGCCCGGCAGCTCGTGGACCAGCCCGTCCAGTTCGGCCAAGCGGCGCTGCTCCTTGTAGGTGAGCTTGGCGGGCCGGGGCGGGGGCGGCGCCGGTCTCGGCGCGGCCGAGGGCCTCGCCGACGGCGCCGGCCGCTGGGCGGCCGCTTCGAAGTAGCCCGGGTTCTGGGTGATGAAGTCCGTCCAGCCGCCCGGCGTCTCCACCGCCCGGCCCTTCCCGTCGAGCCCGATGGTGGAGGTGGCCAGCCGGTCGATGAAGTCGCGGTCGTGGCTGACCAGGATCAGCGTGCCCTCGTAGTCGGCCAGCAGGTCCTCGAGCAGTTCGAGGGTGTCCATGTCGAGGTCGTTGGTCGGCTCGTCCAGCACCATCAGGTTGGCCGGCTTGGCCAGCGCCCGGGCCAGCAGCAAGCGGTTGCGCTCCCCGCCCGAGAGGCTGCGAACCGGTTGGCGCATCTGGGCGTCGGTGAACAGGAACTCCTTGGCGTAGGCGGCCACGTGCTTGGGCCGGCCGCGGACCATCACCTGGTCCCCTCCTTCGGGGGCGAGAGCGTCCTTCAGGCTCATCTCGGGCTTCAGGTCGGCCCGGGCCTGGTCGATGTAGGCGACCTCAAGGTTGGTGCCGAGCTTCACCTCGCCGGCGTCGGGCGCGAGCTCACCCAGCAGGATCTTCAGGAGGGTGGTCTTGCCGACCCCGTTCGGCCCCACGATGGCGATGCGGTCGCCGCGGATGATGCGGGTCGAGAAGTTCTTCAGGATGGTCCGGTCGCCGAACGCCTTGGCGATGCCCGTGGCCTCGACCACCCGCTGGCCGGCGACGCCCGATGAGGCCAGGCCCATGGAGAGCTGGCCGCCCATCTCGCGCATCCGCTCGGCCTTGGTCTGGCGCAGGGCCATCAGCCGCCGGCGGCGGCCCTCGTTGCGGGCCCGGCGGGCGGTGACGCCGCGCTCCATCCAGTGCTGCTCGCGCTCCAGCGTCTTGTCGAGGCGGCGGGCCTCCTCGGCCTCGGCGGCGAGGATCCGGTCGGCCCAGTCGTCGAACTTGGCGAACCCGGCGTCCAGCCGGCGGACCTTGCGGTGCGCCAGCCAGAAGCAGCGGCCGGTCACCCGCTCCAGGAAGGCGCGGTCGTGGCTGACGATCAGGATCGCCGCCCGGCTGGCGGCGATCATCTCTTCCAGCGTGGTGATCGCCAGGATGTCGAGGTGGTTGGTGGGCTCGTCCAGCAGCAGGACGTCGGGGTCCTCGGCGAAGGCCTTGGCGAGCGCGGCCCGGCGGATCTCCCCGCCGGAGAGCCCCTGAGCCGGCTTGGCCGGATCGGCGCCAAAGGCCTGCAGGGCGGCCTCGGCCTCGTAGGATTGGGCGCCGCCCGAGACGGCGTGGTCCAGCAGAGTGGGGCCGACGATCTGCGGCTCCTGCGGCACGAAGGCGATGCGGGTCCCGGGCGTCACCGTCCGCTCGCCGTCGTCGGCCTGGGCGAGCCCGGCGATGATCCGCAGCAGGGTCGATTTGCCCGCGCCGTTGCGTCCCACCAGGCAGGCCCGCACCCGCGGATTCA
>NZ_DATAGM010000468.1:0-6371 GCF_036263695.1 Phenylobacterium sp. | reverse complement strand
CGAGGAAGCCGAGGAGATGGCCGACCGCATCGGGGTCATCAACAACGGCGAGCTGATCGTGGTGGAGGAGAAGGCCGAGCTGATGCGAAAGCTCGGCAAGCGCCAGCTGATCCTGCATCTGCAGAGCCCGCTGAACACCGTCCCGACCGAGCTGTCCGACGCGCCGCTGGAACTGTCGGAGGACGGAATGGAGCTGACCTTCACCTTCGACGTCCAGAGCCAGGACACCGGCATCGCCGAGCTGCTGCGCCGGCTGGGCGAGCGAGGCATCGACTTCAAGGACCTGCAGACCAAGGAGAGCTCGCTCGAGGAGATCTTCGTGAACCTGGTGAGGAGCGGCCGATGAACGTCCACGCCATCAAGGCCATCTACGTCTTCGAGATGAGCCGCACCTTCCGCACGGTGATGCAGTCCATCGCCTCGCCGGTTATCGCGACGTCGCTGTATTTCATCGTCTTCGGCTCGGCGATCGGCTCGCGGATGACCGCGATCGAGGGGATCAGCTACGGCGCCTTCATCGTGCCGGGCCTGATCATGCTGTCGATCCTGACCGAGAGCATCTCCAACGCCTCCTTCGGCATCTACATGCCGAGGTTCTCAGGCACCATCTACGAGGTGCTGTCCGCGCCGATCTCGTTCGTCGAGATCGTCGCCGGCTACGTCGGGGCGGCGGCGACCAAGTCGGTGATCCTGGGGACCATCATGCTGGCCACCGCCCGGCTGTTCGTGCCGTTCGAGATCGAGCACCCGCTGCTGATGGCGCTGATCCTGGTGCTGATCTCGGTGACCTTCAGCCTGTTCGGCTTCGTCATCGGCATCTGGGCCGACGGCTTCGAGAAGCTGCAGCTGGTGCCGATGCTGATCGTCACGCCGCTGACCTTCCTCGGCGGCAGCTTCTATTCGATCGACATGCTGCCGGACTTCTGGCGCCAGGTGACCCTGTTCAACCCGGTGGTCTACCTGGTGTCGGCCTTCCGCTGGGCCTTCTACGGCGTCTCGGACGTCCACGTGGGGGTGAGCATTGCGATGACGCTGATGTTCATGGGCCTGTGCCTGGCGGCGATCTGGTGGATTTTCCGCACCGGCTACCGGCTGAAGTCCTAGAGCAGCGTCAGCAGCGCCAGCGTCAGGGTGAAGACGGCGGCGGCGAAGAGCAGGGCGCCAGTCAGGCCGTTCGCACGCCGGGGCTGCGGCTGCGGTTCGGTCTCGGCGTAGCGGACGGCGATGGCCATGGCGCTGTTCCCCAGGAGCTGTGCCGTCCCGGGACGGGAGCGGCGTTCCTGACGGCCGCCTCGCAAGCCGGGCGCCAAGGCTTGCGGCGCCGATCCGGCCTCGGCTAAGCCCCTTCGATGACCTCGCCCTACGATCCCCTGTTCCAGCCGCTGACCTTCGCCCACGGCCCGGCGATGCCGAACCGTTTTGCGCTCGCCCCACTGACCAACCTGCAGAGCCATCCCGACGGGCGGCTGTCGGAGGACGAGTTCCGCTGGCTGACGCTGCGGGCCAAGGGCGGCTTCGGCATGACCATGACCTGCGCCGCCCACGTCCAGCGCCAGGGCCAGGGCTTCCCCGGCCAGCTCGGCGTCTGGTCGGACGACCACCTCGAGGGCCTCTCCCGCCTCGCTGCGGCGATCAAGGCCGAGGGCAGCGTCGCGGTGGTCCAGCTGCACCACGCCGGCATGCGCTCGCCCAAGGAGCTGATCGGCCAGGCGCCGGTCTCCCCCTCCGACGATGAGAAGACCGGCGCCCGGGCGCTGACCGAGGCCGAGGTCGAAGAGCTGATCGAGGACTTCGTCGCCGCCGCCGTCCGCGCCGAGAAGGCTGGCTTCGACGGCGTCGAACTGCACGGCGCCCACGGCTACATCCTGGCCCAATTCCTCTCGCCGGAGATCAACCGGCGCACCGACCGGTTCGGCGGCGCGCTGGAGAACCGCGCCGGCGTCATCTTCAGGATCATCGAGGGCGTGCGCGCCCGCTGCCGGCCGGACTTCTCCCTGGGCCTGCGGCTGTCGCCCGAACGCTTCGGCCTGAAGCTGGCCGAGATCCGCCAGGTCGCCGCCCAACTGCTGGCCGGCGGCCGCCTCGACTACCTCGACATGTCCCTGTGGGACGTGATGAAGGAGCCCAATGAGGACGAGTTCAAGGGCCGCAGCCTGATGTCCTGCTTCACCGAGCTGGACCGTGGAACCACCCGGCTGGGGGTCGCGGGCAAGATCATGCGGCCGGCCGACGCCCTGCACTGCCTGCAGGCCGGCTGTGACTTTGTCTTCGTCGGCCGCGCGGCCATCCTGCACCACGACTATCCGCGCAAGGTGCGGGCCGACACCGGCTTCCTGCCGGCCGCCCTGCCGGTCACCGCCGACCACCTGCGCAAGGAGGGCCTTGGCGAGGCCTTCGTCGGCTACATGCGCACCTGGGCCGGGTTCGTCGCCGCCGACTGACATGCGACAACGCGTTCGTACCAGGGCGTCAAAACTTTAACGCCTTCGCGTTAGGTCGTTGAGTTCGGGCCATTTTACAGGTCCGGAGTCGAAGGCGGCGGAGATGGATTCGAGCAGTCTGCTGAAGGAGAACTTCGAGCCGACGCGGACTCCGTATCAGCTCACCCTTGCCACGCTGATGTCGTCGCGGAGGGCCTATTTCGTCGCCGACGTGGTCGCGGGCCTTTGCCTGGGCCTCCTCGGGTCGCCGGTGTTCGGCGCCATCTTCGCCGCCCTCGCCTTGTGCTGGAGCTTCGCGGCCAAGCGGCTGTTTGAGAGCTGGCTCGAGCAATCGGAGGGCATGGACTCTGATACCGGCCTTCGGCGGCTCGGTTGGGTCGTGGGGAGCCACTCGACATTCTGGGTCGCCGGGCCGGCCGGCTACTGCCTCGTCACGGGAAGTGCGGGCGGGCTCGCCTACAGCGCCATAACGGCGATGGGCCTGATCGCCCTTGGCGTGTCCATGGGTTGGGTGTCGAGGGCGGTGTTCTACGCCATGACGGGCCCAGCGATCGTCGCCCTCGCTACCATGGCTGCGTTCCACGTTCCGCCGACGCAGTTGGCTGGCGTCTACCTGGGCCTGGGGATGCTGTGCCTGACGCTGATTCTCATTCAGACCGGCACCACCAAGGTGGTCGCCGAGTGGAGCGCGGCCGAAGAGGAGAGCCGCGCCGCCACCGCGGCGATGAAGAAGGCCCTCGAGCGGTCGGAAGCGGCTGAGCGGCGGCTGGACATCGCCATGCAGATCACGGGGCTGCACGTCTACGAGCTCGACTACTCCAATCGGACGCTGTCGAGCCAGGGCGCGGAGTCCGAGTTCTACGAGGCGCCGCTTACGTTCGATAAGATGCGCAATGACCCCTACTTCATGGTCGACGAGAGCCAGCGCGAGGCTGTTCAGATGGCTTGGCTCCGCTACGAGGCCGGGGCCGAGCCCTACCGGGCGGAATACAAGATGAAGCGGTCGGACGGGCGTGAGGTCTGGGCCTACGCCGTCGCCGAGTTGTACCGCGAGCCGGGCGGGCGGCCCCAGCGGCTGGTGGGCGCCCTGCAGAACATCACCGACCGCAAGAAGAACGAACTCGCGCTTATGGAGGCGCGCGACTTGGCCGAAGCGGCCAGCCGCGCCAAGAGCGAGTTCCTGGCCACCATGAGCCACGAGATCCGCACGCCCATGAACGGGGTGCTGGGCATGGCGCAGGCGATGGCCCGCGACGAGCTCTCGCCCATGCAGCGCAAGCGCCTGGAGGTGATCGCCAAGTCCGGCGAGACGCTGATGGTGCTGCTCAACGACATCCTCGACCTGGCCAAGATCGAGGCCGGCCGCCTGGACCTGGAGGACGGAGAGGTCGACGTGGCTCAGGTGGCCCGGGTGGCGCTGGAGTCCTTCATGGCCCAGGCCAGCGAGAAGGACCTGATGCTGTCGGTGCACGTCGCGCCGGCGGCGGAGGGCGTGTTCCAGGGCGACCCGACGCGGGTCAGCCAAATCCTGCGTAACCTGGTCTCCAACGCCGTGAAGTTCACCAGCCAGGGCGCGGTTGCGGTACGGATCGAGCGGCCGGGCGACGAACTGGTCCTCAAGGTCTCCGACACCGGCATCGGCATCACGCCGGAGCAGCAGGCCAAGCTGTTCGACGCCTTCGTCCAGGCCGACGCCTCCACCACCCGCCGCTACGGCGGGACGGGGCTCGGGCTGGCGATCGTGCAGGAGCTGGCGCGGAAGATGGGCGGCGACATCCAGGTGGACAGCATGGTGGGCTCCGGCTCCACCTTCACCGTGCGCCTGCCGCTGCCGTACCTGCGCGAAGCCGGCGCGGAGATCGCGCCGGACCTGGACGAGGCCGCCGAGGCGCTCCCGCCGCTGCGGGTGCTGGCGGCCGAAGACAACCCGGTCAACCAGCTGGTGCTGAAGACCCTGCTGCATCAGGTGGGCATCGACCCCACCGTCGTCGGCGACGGGCAGGCGGCGGTGGAATCCTGGCGCGTGGGCGAGTGGGACCTGATCCTGATGGACGTGCAGATGCCGGTCATGGACGGTCTGTCCGCCACCGGCGAGATCCGCCGCATCGAGGCCGAGAAGGGCCGCGCGGCGACGCCGATCATCGCGCTGACCGCCAACGTCATGGCCCACCAGGTGGCCGAGTACCTGCAGGCGGGCATGACCCGCGTGGTCGCCAAGCCGATCGACGCGGCGGCCCTGCTGCGTGCCATGGAGGAGTGCCTGGAGGAGGCCGAGGCGCCTCAGGGCTCGAACACGAACTCCAGCTTCAGCCCGTCCGGATCGGCGAAGAACACCGCGTAGTACCCGGCGCCGTACTGCGGATAGTCCGCCGGCGCATCGAGGACGGTCGCGCCCACTTCGATCAGGAGGGCGTGGAGGCCGTCGACGTCGTCGCGGCTGCCCGCCCGCCAGGCGACGTGGTGCAGGCCCGGAGAGTAGCGGTCGTGCGGCCGCTCGCTGTTGGGGCCTTCCGACATCTTCAGGCCGATTGACGGCGTCCCCTCCGGCGGGGCGAAGTCGAAGCCCCGGTCGTCCTCGGCGATCTGGCGGTAGCCCATGAACCCCAGGACCTGCGCGTAGAAGCTGCGCGAGGCCCAGGGGTCCTTCACGGTCAGATCCAGGTGATGGATCGAACCGCGCACGGCGTCAGGCGCCGTAGACGATGCTGATCGTCTCGGCGATGCAGGCGGGCTTTTCCTCGCCCTCGATTTCGATGGTGCACTCGTTCTTCAGCTGCAAGCCGCCGGACTTGGGCTCGGCGCCGATCAGCTTCTGGCGCATGCGCACGCGCTTGCCGACGCGGACCATGTTGATGAAGCGGACTTTGTCGGAGCCGTAGTTGATGCCCCGGGTCACGCCCTTGATCGGCAGCATGCCCTGGCCGAGGAACGGGATCAGCGACAGCGTCAGGTAGCCGTGGGCGATCGGTCCGCCGATCTCGCGGGTGGCCCGCTCCACGTCCACGTGGATCCACTGGTGGTCGCCGGTGGCCTCGGCGAACTGGTTGACCCGCTCCTGGGTGATCTGAAGCCAGTCGGAGACGCCGACCTCCTGGCCGACGAGGCCGGGCACGTCCTTGAATTCCACCGGTTGCATCCGCTTGGCTCCTCTGAGGATTGAGGGCTGACGCTCTAGCATGGCGCCTGGGGCGAGCAAGCCGGCTTTGCCTGCGGGGCCGGCGCCCTTAAGAAGGCGGCTCGCCGATTGAGGAGCCCATGCAGCGAGCCCTGAGCGTATCCCGGGTCACCGGCAACCGCGGAACCTTCCCCGACTGGTACCAGGCGGTCGTGCGCGAAGCCGACATGGCCGAGGTCAGCCCGACCCGCGGGGCGATGATCATCAAGCCGTGGGGCTATGGCGTTTGGGAGCGGATCCAGCAGACCCTGGACCGGCGCATCCGCGAGAGCGGCCACGACAACTGCTACTTCCCGCTGTTCATCCCCTTGAGCTTCTTCGCCAAGGAGGCCGAGCACGTCGAGGGCTTCGCCAAGGAGATGGCGGTGGTCACCCACCACCGGCTCAAGCTCATTGACGGCAAGCTGCAGCCCGACCCCGAGGCCAAGCTGGAAGAGCCGCTGATCGTGCGGCCCACCTCCGAGACCATCATCGGTGACGCCTTCAGCCGCTGGATCCGCAGCCACCGCGACCTGCCGGTGCTGATCAATCAGTGGGCTAACGTGGTCCGCTGGGAGATGCGTACGCGCCTGTTCCTTCGCACCAGCGAGTTCCTCTGGCAGGAGGGCCATACCGCCCACGCCGACGCCGAGGACGCCCGCGCCGAGACGCTGAAGATCCTGGAGATGTACCGCGAGTTCGCCGAGACGGTGCTCGCCATGCCGGTGATCGCCGGCGAGAAGCCCGAGAACGAGCGCTTCCCCGGGGCCGACAAC
>NZ_DATAGM010000467.1:0-3480 GCF_036263695.1 Phenylobacterium sp. | reverse complement strand
CGGGGATCGACCGGCTGGCCTCCGAGATCGCGGCGAAGCCCGGGATTGAGGCCGCCGCCCCCTTCGGGGCCGCCGTCCAGGCGTCAGGGACCGACCGGGCTGCGCTGGAGGCGGCGCTCGCCCCATACCGACGCGCGCCGTTCCGCTGGACCGAGGTCCCGCCGACCCTGGAGGACGTGTTCATCCAGCTGATGGGCCGGGCGCAGGACAACTTCCAATGACCGGGGTGTCGGCGGTCCGCGTCTGGGCGGTGCTGGTCAAGGAATTCAAGCAGCTGACCCGCGACCGGCTGACCTACGCCATGATCCTGGCGCTGCCGGTCGTGCAGCTGATCCTGTTCGGCTACGCCATCAACACCGAGCCGCGCCACCTGCCCACCGCCGTGCTGGTGCAGGAGGACTCGGTGCTGGCCCGCTCCACCCTGGCGGCGATGACCAACAGCGGCTTCTTCGACATCGAGCGCACCGCCCGCACGCCGGCCGAGCTCGACGCGCTGATCCGGCGTGGCGAGGTGCAATTCGGCGTCACCATCCCTGGCGACTTCACTCGCCGCGTGGCGCGGGGCGACAAGCCGCAGATCCTGGTGGAGGCCGACGCCACCGACCCCGCGGCCACCGCTGGCGCGGCCGCGGCGCTCGCCGCCCTGCCCGCTCGAGCCCTGGCCCACGACCTGAAGGGCGCCCTGGCCCAGCGCGGCCTTGCGCAAGCGCCGTTCGAGGTCGTCGTGCACCGCCGCTACAATCCCGCCGCGGTGACCGCCTACAACATCGTTCCCGGCCTCTTGGGCGTGATCCTCTCCATGACCCTGGTGATGATGACCGCCCTCAGCGTCACCCGCGAGGCCGAGCGCGGCACCATGGAGAGCCTGCTGGCCACCCCCGTGGAGCCGATCGAGGTGATGATCGGGAAGCTCGCGCCCTACGTCCTGGTGGGCCTGGCCCAGACGGTAATCGTGCTCACGGTCGCGCGGCTGTTGTTCGGGGTGCCGATGGCCGGCGGCTGGATCGGCCTCACCCTGGGCGTCTCCCTGTTCATCGTCGGCTCGCTGGCGCTGGGGTTCCTGATCTCGACGGTGGCGAGGAGCCAGCTGCAGGCGATGCAGATGAGCTTCTTCTACATCCTGCCCTCGATCCTGCTTTCCGGCTTCATGTTCCCGTTCCAGGGGATGCCCGGCTGGGCCCAGGGGATCGGCCAAGTCATCCCCGTCACCCACTTCCTGAGGATCGTCCGCGGCGCGCTGCTGAAGGGCCTGGAGGCCCACGAGATGTGGCGCGAGCTGGCGGCGCTGACCGCCTTCGTCTGCGTGGTCACCGCGCTCGCCATGGTCAGGTATCGCCGCACGCTGGACTAGCCGGATGTGAATCCGGGAACTTAGCTCGGCTTCGCCGCGTCTATTGCAGGGGCGCTCAGGAGCAGGGGTTGAAGCGTAGAGTTGCGTCAGGCCTGGTGACTTGCAGCGACGGGCTGCCACGCTTGCCCGACTCCCTGCCGGCCCCCACATTCGACTCATGAGCGACCGCCCGACGGGAGCCGCGCCGTCCCGGTTGGTGGCGGTTCTGGGGCCGACCAACACCGGCAAGACCCATTTGGCGGTCGAGCGCATGCTCGGCCACGCCAGCGGCATGATCGGCCTGCCGCTGCGCCTGCTCGCCCGCGAGGTCTACGACCGGATCGTCAAGGCCAGGGGCCCGCGCGTCGTCGCCCTGATCACCGGCGAAGAGAAGATCATCCCGCCCCGGCCGCAGTATTTCGTGTGCACGGTCGAGGCGATGCCGCTGTCGCGCGAGGTGGAGTTCCTCGCTATCGACGAGATCCAGCTCTGCGCCGACCCGGAGCGCGGCCACGTCTTCACCCACCGCCTGCTGCACGCCAGAGGCAAGTCCGAGACCATGCTGCTGGGCGCCTCGACCATGGCGCCGCTGGTCCGGCGCCTCTTGCCGCACGCCGAGATCGTCTCGCGCGAGCGGTTCTCCGATCTGTCCTACTCCGGACCCAAGAAGCTGACCCGCCTGCCGCGGCGCAGCGCGGTCGTCGCCTTCTCGGCCGACCAGGTCTACGCCATCGCCGAGCTGATCCGCCGCCAGCGGGGCGGGGCGGCCGTGGTGATGGGCTCGCTCTCCCCCCGCACCCGCAACGCCCAGGTCGCCCTCTACCAGTCCGGCGAGGTGGACTTCCTGGTCGCCACCGACGCCATCGGCATGGGCCTGAACATGGACGTCGACCACGTGGCCTTCGCCGGGCTCCGCAAGTTCGACGGCCGCCGCACCCGCTGGCTCTACCCGCAGGAGATCGGCCAGATCGCCGGCCGGGCCGGCCGCTACCGCAAGGACGGCACCTTCGGCGTCACCGGCGAGTGCGAGGACATGGACCCCGACCTGGTCGAGGCCGTCCAGCAGCACCACTTCGAGCCGGTCGCCGCCGCCGAGTGGCGCAACGCCGCCCTCGACTTCGCCTCCCTGCCGGCCTTGATGCGGTCGCTGTCGGCCGCCCCGCAGCGGGAGGGGCTGAAGCTCGCGGCCGAGAGCCTCGACGAGATGACGCTCCGCCAGCTCGCCGCAGATCCCGAGATCTTCGATCGCTGCCGCGACCGCAGCGCCCTGTTCCGCCTGTGGGACGTCTGCCAGACGCCGGACTTCCGCAAGACCGCGAGCGAGGACCACGTGCGCCTGGTGCGCGACTTCTTCGGCCACCTGACGTCCAAGTCCCGCCGAATTCCCGAGGACTGGATCGCCCGCCAGTACGACTGGCTGGACCGCTCCGACGGCGAGATCGACGCGCTCGCTGGCCGGCTCGCCAGCGTCCGCACCCTGGCGTACGTCGCCAACCGGCCCGACTGGCTGGCCGATCCGGCCAACTGGCAGGGCAAGACCCGGGCGCTGGAGGACCGGCTCTCCGACACCCTGCACGAGAAGCTGATGGCCCGGTTCGTGGACCGGCGGACCAGCGCCCTGATGCGAGGCCTTCGGGTGCGCGAGGACCTGCTGGCCGGCGTCGCCGCCGACGGGGTGGTCACGGTCGAGGGCCAGTACGTCGGCAAGCTGTCGGGCGTCAGCTTCGAGGCCGCCCAGGGCGCCTCGCTGCTGGAGGAGAAGGCGCTGCGCGCCGCCGCCACCGCCGCCGTGGGGCCCGAGATCGCCCGCCGGCTCGGCAAGCTGGCGTCGGAGCCGGACGAGGCGTTTGCGCTCGCACCGGACGGGACGCTGCTGTGGCGGGGCGACGCCGTGGGCGTGCTCTCCGGCGGGACGCTGTTCGCCCCGCGCGTGCGGCTGTTCGGCGAGCTCGGCGCGGGCGCGGCGCGCGAGCGGGCCCAGCGTCGGCTGGAGGCCTTCGCCGCCGCCGAGGCCGACCGGCGGCTGAAGCCCCTGCGCCGGCTGGAAAGCGCCGTCTCCGAGGGCAAGATCAAAGGCCTCGCTCGTGGCTTGGCCTACCGCCTGATCGAGCAGGGCGGCGTCCTGGATCGGGCGGCCGTGCGCGAGGAGG
>NZ_DATAGM010000466.1:0-8130 GCF_036263695.1 Phenylobacterium sp. | reverse complement strand
TCGATCCGGTAACGGACGAAGGCGTCGACCACCAGGCGCTCCTGGTCGGCGGCGATGATCTCTTCCTGCTGGGCCTCGAGCGAGAGGTTCCGCTTGTCGAGCTTCACGACGTTCTCGAGGAACGGCACCTTCATCTTCAGGCCGGCGTTGGGCGCGCCCGGCTGGTTGACCACCCGCACCGGCTCGCCGAGCCGCAGCACGATGGCCTGCTGGCGCTGCTCGACGACGTAGAAGGTGTTGAACAGGACGATCAGCACGGCGACCGCGGCGATCGCCCAGGTGGTGTAGCGGCGGTTGTTCATCGCTGCGTCCCCTGCTCGGCGGCCGTGGCGGCCGGCGCGGTCTGGACGGCGGGCGCGGCCGGCGCGGCCGCGGTCCCGGCCCGGGGGCGGAACACGTCGGGCGGCAGGATGATGGGCGCGCTGGCGCCCTGGCTGTCGATCACCACCTTGTTGGACTTCTCCAGCACCCTCTGCATCGTCTCGATGTAGAGCCGCTCGCGGGTCACGCCCGGCGCGCGCGAGTACTCGTTGTAGATCTGATTGAACCTGGCCGATTCACCGAGCGCCTCGCGCACGGACTGCTCGCGGTAGGCCTGGGCGGCCTGGACGATCCGCGAGGCGTCGCCCTTGGCCTCGTTGACGACCCGGTTGCGGTAGGTGTTGGCCTCGTTAATGGCGCTCTCGGCGTCCTGGCCGGCGGTGGCCACTTCGCGGAAGGCGGCGACCACTTCCGACGGCGGGTTGGCCGAGCGGATTTGCACTTCCACCACCGTCACGCCGCTGTTCCAGTAGTCGAGCGTGCGCTGCATCAGCTCGGCGGCCTGGGTCTGCACCCGCCCGCGCCCGGTGGTCAGGATGTCGGTGAGCGGGGTCTTGCCGACCACCTCGCGCATGGCGCTCTCGGCGACCGCCTTGATGGCCGCCTCCTGGTCGCGGACGTTGAACACGAACTTGTCGGCCTCGGACACCCGCCAGGTCACCGCGAAGTCCAGGTCAATGATGTTCTCATCGCCCGTGAGCATCAGGCTCTCCTGCGGGCGGTCGTCGGTGTTGGAGCCGCCGACCATCGACTGGTTCAGATTGGTGACGCCGACCCTCTCGAACTTCTCGATCGGCGCCGGCAGGTGGTAGCGCAGGCCGGGCAGCTCGACGCGGCTGAAGCGGCCGAAGCTGGTCACCACGGCCTGCTCGTGCGGCTGCACCACGTAGAAGCCGGAAAGGGCCCACAGCGCGAAGGCGATCCCGGCCACCGCCGCGATGGCGGCCGGGCGCACGCCCTCGCCGCCGGGGCCGCCGAAGAAGCGCCTGAGGCGTTCGTTGATGCGCTCGAACTGGGCGGAGAAGTCCGGCCCGTCGGGGCGCCGCGGCCCGCGCGGTCCGCCGGGCGGGCGCCTGGGCGTCCGGTTCTCGCGCCGCTCCCCATCGTCGTCGCCGGACGGCGGCGCGCCCCATGGGCCGGGGTTGGCGTTGTCATTCCAAGGCATTCAGGTCGCGTCGTCTCTTTTTTCTCGGCGCGGCCGCCTCGCGGCCAGGGCGGCCTTGTAAACCGGCGCTGCCAGCCGGATATGAGGCGCGAGCGCAGGCAAAGCAAGACAAAGGGTTCATGTCCGAGACGGCCGCCCCCGACCGCGCCGCCGTTCTGGCGGCCCTCGATCAGGTGATCGACCCCAAGTCCGGCCAGGGCCTGGCCAGCGCCGGCCTGGTGCGGGGCCTGGTGCTGCGGGCCGACCGGGCAGCCTTCGTGCTGGAGGTCGATCCGCAGGACGTTGCCCTCTACACTCCTGTGCGCGCCGCCGCCGAGCGGGCGCTGGCCGCCGCGCCCGGCGTCGCGAAGGCCCAGGTGGTGCTGACCGCCGAGGCTGCCGCCGCCCCGCCGGCCCCGGGCGTCACCCGGGTCCGCAAGGGCGCGCAGGTCCCCGAGGATCCGAAGGCCCGCCCAGTCCAGAAGCCGGACGCCAAGCGCCCGGACCATGTCGGCCGGGTGATCGCCGTGGCCAGCGGCAAGGGCGGGGTCGGCAAGTCCACCGTGGCGGTGAACCTCGCAGCCGCGCTCGCCCGATCGGGGCTGCGGGTCGGCTTCCTCGACGCGGACGTTTATGGCCCCTCGGGCCCTCGGATGCTTGGGGTGGACGGCGAGCCGGCGTTCGTCGAGGGCAAGATCGAGCCGCTGGAGGGCTGGGGGCTGAAGGTGATGTCGATCGGCTTCATGGTCGACGAGGGCCGGGCGATGATCTGGCGCGGGCCGATGGCCACCTCGGCGGTCCGCCAGATGCTGCAGGACGTACGCTGGGCCACAGCCGACGATCCGCTGGACGTGCTGGTCCTGGACCTGCCGCCCGGCACCGGCGACATCCAGCTGGAGCTTGTCCAGAACCAGAAGCTAGACGGGGTGGTGGTGGTCTCCACGCCCCAGGAGATCTCGCTGATCGACGTGCGCCGGGCGGTCTCGATGTACCAGAAGACCGGCGCCCCGATCCTGGGCGTCGTCGAGAACATGGCCTACTTCCCCGACCCGGCGACGGGCACGCCCATCCCGATCTTCGGGGCGGGCGGGGCGAGGGCGGAGGCCGAGCGGCTCGGCGTGCCGCTGCTGGCGGAGGTGCCCATCGACGTCGCCCTGCGCCAAGCCTGCGACGACGGCCGCCCGCTGGTCGCCACCGCCCCCGACAGCGCCCCGTCCAAGGCGTTCAGGGCGATGGCCCAGGCGGTGATGGCCCAGCTGCGGGACTAGCTCAGCTTCGCGAGGGCTCGATCAGCGTCGAGGGGATGGCGGCTTCGCCGGGGTCCAAGGTGTCGATCACCGGCGCCTGGTCGTAGGAGGTCCCCTCGCGCTCGTCCAGGAGGCGGCGGATCTCGGCCGTGCGCTCCGGACCGAGGCGGTAGCCGATCATGCACAGGCCGCCCAGCATCACGAACACGATCGGTCCGATCAGGTAGGCGAGCTCCAGGCCGCGGATGGCTTCGGGCGTGTTCACCGCGCCGGCCTTGGCCTGGTAGCCGACCTGTTCCAGCACCATGAAGGTCAGCCAGATCGAGAAGGCGCCGGCGATCTTGTTGGTCAGGGTCGTCAGGGCGTAGAGCAGCCCGCTGCGCTCCTTGCCCTGCTCGAGGCGCACCTCGTCGGCGACGTCGGCGGTCATCGCCCGCAGCAGCACGGTGAAGCCCGCGGCCAGGAAGCCGGCGATGAACATCGGTACGATGCCGACCAGCACGTTGCCCTTCGGGATCGCCATCAGGCCGATCAGGATCAGGCTGTAGCCGGTGGTGGCGACCATCACCGCCCGGTGCTTGCTGATCTTCATGGCCAGGCGGCCCATCAGGGGCGCGCCGATGAAGCCGGCGGCGATGTAGACCATCAGCAGCAGCGAGGCTTCGGACGTCGAGAAGCCGCGGCTGTCGGTGAAGAAGAACATGTAGACCGCGGCCATCCAGCCGGGGCCAAGCGCCAGCAGCAGGTCCGCCAGCAGGATCCGGCCCATGGTCGGCCGGGCGAACAGCGACCAGTATTCGCGAAGCTGGAACCGGTGGCCCTTCACCTCGGGGGCGATGTGCTCGGGTGTCTTCCAGACCACCGCGAACACCGCCACCGGCGTCAGCGCCAGGATGAACCAGCCCATGCCCGGGACGCCGAGGGCCTCCTCGTCGAAGCCGAGCAACTTGACCAGCATCGGCATGGTGAGGACCAGCACCGAGCCGGCCACGCCGACCGCGGCCATCACCCCGAAGATCCGCGCCCGCTCGTTGTAGGTCTTGGCCAGCGTCGCGCCCCAGGCGGCGTGCGACAGGTGCAGCATCGAGGTGCCGAGGTACATGACCAGCAGCCAGGTCATGATGTAGGGCAGCGAGACCCCCTGCGGGGCCATGAACAGCATGTAGATGGCGGCCATCAGCACCGGCGCGCCGGCGATCGTCCAGATCCGGTAGCGGCCCCAGCGCGTCTTGGTGCGGTCCATCGCCAGCCCCAGCATCGGGTCCAGCGGGATGTCGATCAGCCGGATCAGCGCGAAGGCGGCGCCGACGACCCCAAGCTCCACCCCCAGGTTCCGGGCGAAGTACTGCGGCAGGTAGACGCCGATTGCGATGGTCACCGCGGACAGCGGCAGGCTCGTAGCGGCGAAGGCCAGCACGACTCCCAGGGACAGGGGGCCGTGCTGCGCGGGCGCGTTCGTGGGGGCCAAATGGCGTCTCCTAACCTGGGGGCGGCGTCTCTAGGGGACGCCTGCCGCGGGTAAGTTACGCGCGATCACCCAGCCCAGCGCAAGGAGATTCCGGCGGCCGCCGGGCGAGCGCCGCCACCTGGAGTCAGCTCCCCTGCGTCTCCTGCATCTTCCGGAAGAACTTCTGGCTCTGCTCGCCGGCCATCTGGTAGGCCTGCTGGCCTGCCGGGTCGGTGATCTTGGCCCAGTTGTCGCGAACCTCCTC
Source organism: Phenylobacterium sp. (assembly GCF_036263695.1). Taxonomy (GTDB): domain Bacteria; phylum Pseudomonadota; class Alphaproteobacteria; order Caulobacterales; family Caulobacteraceae; genus Phenylobacterium. The sequence continues at coordinate 3,706 of NZ_DATAGM010000466.1, read as the reverse complement.
CACCGACAGGCCCTTGTCGCCCAGGTAGACGCCCTCGGTCTCGTAGATGCGCGCGACGGCGAAGGCGCCGGCGCCCGCCGTCAGGATCGTCCCGGTGGGGGCCTCTTCGGAGCAGAGGTAGACGACGCCCGGGGTCACATACTCGGGCTTCAGCCGCTCCAGGATCTGCGGAGGCATCAGGTTCTCGGTCATCCGGGTCGCCGCGACCGGGCTGATGGCGTTGACGTGGATATTGTTCTTCTGTCCCTCGAGCCGCAGCGTGTTCATGAAGCCGATCACGCCCAGCTTGGCCGCACCGTAATTCGACTGGCCGAAGTTGCCGTACATGCCGGACGACGAGGTGGTCACCACGATGCGCCCGTAGTTCTGGGTGCGCATGATCTCCCAGACGGCTTTGGCCGGCTTGACCGTGCCCATCAGGTGGACGTCGAGGACCACGTTGAAGTCGGCCAGCTCCATCTTGGCGAAGGTCTTGTCGCGCAGGATGCCGGCGTTGGCGACCAGGATGTCGATCCGGCCCCACTGGTCCATGGCCTGCTTGACCATGTGGGCCACGCCCGCGTCGTCGGCCACCGAGGAGCCGTTGGCGATCGCCTCGCCGCCGGCGGCCTTGATCTCCTCCACCACCTTCATGGCCGCTTCCGAGCCGCCGCCGGAGCCGTCGACGGAGCCGCCCAGGTCGTTGACCACCACCTTGGCGCCGCGGCGGGCCAGTTCCAGCGCGTGCTGGCGGCCCAGGCCCCCGCCGGCCCCGGTGACGATGGCGACGCGGTTGTCGAAGCGGATATCGGCCATGAGGGAAGTCTCCCGTCCATCGTGAAAGTCGCCGCGGGTTAGGCCCGGGCGGGGCAGGGCGTCAAGCGCAACGCGCCGCAGGTCCGGCGCCGCTTCACCTGAGTGAAATCAACCGGATACCTAAGAGTACATAGCGGCGCTTGTTGGAATTTCGAGAATTAGCTTGCCCGAACCGCCGAGAGCTGCGACATTCTCTGCATCGAATATCGTTTTGGTTCGGCGGCTCTCTACTCGATTTCTAATCGGGCTTCCGGGACTACCCACGACCTCTCCGAAAATTTGATCGCAGCGTCGCTCTTTGGCGCGGCGAATATCTATGCCCGGAAAGGGAATTAAACATGATCGGCACCGTGAAGTGGTTCAACGCCACCAAGGGCTTCGGCTTCATTCAACCCGATGAAGGCGGCGCGGACGTGTTCGTGCACATTTCGGCTGTTGAACGTGCGGGCCTCGGCTCGATCCACGAAGGCCAGAAGCTGAGCTACGAGCTGGAGCGGGACAAGCGCAGCGGGAAGATGTCCGCGAGCCAGCTGCAGAGCGCCTAAGGCTCCGAACCAGACAGAAACGATCAGGCCGGCCCAGCGCCGGCCTGATTTTTTTCGGCCGCGACTTCGCCGATCCGGCCTGGATTGACGGTCGCACCGGGGATTTCCGGCGACAACGGCGAAGATTGCCAATAGATTAACGCAATACACGCCCGCTCCAGGCGCCGCTCATCGGCGCCGCAGGCATGTCGGCGGCCAGGCCGCCTGAAAGGCGTCTCCAAGTGTCATCTCGCGACGGGCCCGATCGGACCATCTTCAATGTCTCGCCGCACGACGGCGGATGGGCGGTGGAGCACGAAGGATTCTTCAGCGACCACTCGCGCGACAAGGAGGTCGCCAAGGCGGCGGCGAACAAGCGCGCCCGGGCCTCCCAGGACGCCGGCCGCCCGTGCAAGGTCCTGGTCTGGGGCGAATACTAGCCGCGACCCCGGGAGGGACGAATGAGCGTCGAATCCCGGAAGATCGAAGGCGCCTTCACCCCCGGCTACTGGACCGTTCAGGTTCGGCTGCGGGACGAGGCGCAGGGCCCCCGCTATCTCTGCCACGCGACCAGCGACCGCCAGGCCCGCGGCCTGGCGCTGAGCCTGTCCAAGGCGCACGCCGACTCGCGCGGCTACGCCTACCACCGCCTCTCGGCCGAGCCCCCCAGCCCGCTGCCGGCCCTGGGCGAAGTCATCGAAATCATGAGCGGCCACATCTGGCGCCAGCTGCTGGCGCTCAGGGTGGGCTACGACCGCCTCGACCCCCAATCCGACTAGCCGAACCTCAAGGAGACCGACCATGCCGCCGGCCCAGTCCGCCAGAACCGCCCCGCCCAGGAAGAGGGGCACGGTCGCCGCCCATTTCCGCGACGCCATCGGCAAGGCCCTCGAGGAGGGCTCGGCGCAGGACGACATGATCCTGCGTCTCACGCTTTCGGACTTCTCCGAGCTGAAGCGCGACCATTCCGTGGCTGTCGAGGACATCAGCTTCAAGGGCGGCGAGATGCGCTACCTGGGCGTGAAGGTCACCGGCGGCGGGGTCGACGCCAGCCGGCTGGATCTCGCCTCCGCCTAAGTCAGCGCTGCGCTACGTCGGTGCGCAGGAACTTCACCAGCACCCTCTGACCGATCAGGAAGGGGGTGCTGTCGGCGCTGACGACCACCTCGACGACCCGGTCGTCGGCCCGCTCGGTGGGATCGTCGGACTGCAGCTTGCGGGCGCCGAACATGCCCGCACGGCGCACGACGCGGCCCTGGTAGACCTTCGAGGGGTCGCCCTCGGGCGACAGCTGCACGGCCTGGCCGATGACCACCGAGGGCAGGGCGAGCTCGGACACCTCGGCGCGAACGATGCGCCCGCCGGCCGGCTCCAGGTCGAACATGTTGGACACGTTCAGGGTGGAGGCGCCGGCGCCGGGATTGGCCTGCCGGCGCACGATCCGCCCGTCCGCGGGCGCGCGGATGATGGTCAGCTCCAGCTCATAGTTCGCCTGGGCGAGCCTGGCCTGGGCGGTGGCGATCGCCGCGCGCTGGGCCGACAGGCTCGCCTCCGCCTGGCGGATGGCGTCGGCGGCCTGGTCCAGCTTCTGGCCGGCGACGAAATTGGAGGCCGACAGGCTCTTGAGCCGCTCGTGCTCGCGGCGGGCGGTGGAGAGCTCCACCTCGGTCATGGCGATCTGGGCTCGAGCCTGGTTCAGCTCGGCCAGGGCCCGCTGGGCGTTCAGCCGCTGCTGATCGTCCTCGAGCCTCGCCAACGCCTGGCCGCGGGTCACCGCATCCCCTTCGTGGACATAGACCTCGCGCACGACGCCGGCGGTGCGGGCGGCCACCTGGATCAGCCCGCCTTCCACGTCGGCCTTGCCGTTGGCGACGGCCACATAGGGACTGGGCGCCGCCGCCTTGGCGGCCGCGGCGGCCTCTTGCGCCTTCTTGGCTCGAGCCTGTCCGGAATAGACCACGACGCCTGCGACCAGCAGGATCGCGAAGAGGGCGATCAGCCAGACGGAGCGGCGGCGAAGTAGGGCGAACATGGGTCAGGCTCCGATGAGCGCGGGCTCGGCGGCGGCGGGGACGACGGGGCCGGTCCGGCGGTCGTCGGTGATCCGGCCATCCTCCAGGTGGATGATGCGGTCCGCATAGGCTTCGAGCCGGGTGTCGTGGGTGACGCAGATCACCGCTGCGCCGTGCTCCTTGGCGGCCCGGTGCAGCAGCTTGATCACCACCTGGCCGTTCTCGCCATCCAGGGCCGAGGTGGGCTCGTCGGCGAACAGCAGCTGGGGGGCTTTGGCGATGGCCCGCGCGATGGCCACCCGCTGCTTCTCGCCGCCGGACAGCTCGGACGGGCGCTGGTGCATGCGGGGACCCAGGCCCACCTCCTCCAGCGCC
>NZ_DATAGM010000465.1:0-10918 GCF_036263695.1 Phenylobacterium sp. | reverse complement strand
GAGGTAGGCCTCCATCGCCGCGCCGAGGTCTGGCAGGTCCGGGTGGCCGCGCACCACCCTGGCGCCGGCGCGGCTCAGCTCGTCCGCCAGCCCGCTCAGGGCCGACAGGATGGCCCCGTCGGTGGCCGCCGCCGGGTGCCGGTCGAGGATCAGGACCCGGAAGCCGGAGAGCTTTGTCTGGCGCGGCGCCGGCAGAGCCAGGCGGTAGCCCACCGCCATGTCCACATCGGGCCCCGCCACGATGTCCAGAGCCAGGGCGAGGTCCTCGGCCGTGCGGGCCAGCGGCCCCACGACCGCCAGCGGCGCCTCCTCGCCTTCCAGGCCGGGCAGGCCATGGCCGCGGGTCGGCACGAGCTTGTAGCTCGGCTTATGGCCGAACACGCCGCAGAAGGCGGCCGGCACGCGGATCGAGCCGCCGATGTCCGAGCCGAACTCCAGCGGCACGTAACCGGCCGCCAGCGCCGCCGCCGAGCCGCCGGAGGAGCCGCCCGGCGAGCGGGTCAGGTCCCAGGGATTGCAGGTGCGTCCCCAGATCGGGTTGTTCGACTGCCAGTCGGCCAGCATCGGCGGCACGTTGGTCTTGCCCAGGATCACCGCGCCGGCGGCCTTCAGCCGGGACACGGTCACCGCGTCCTCCGCCGCGGTCATCTCGCGGAACCACTCGGCCCCCCAGGTGTGCGGCAGTCCGGCGACGCCGAACGACTCCTTCACCGTCATCGGCACCCCCAGCAGCGGCATCCGCTCGCCCGCCCGCAGCGCCATGTCAGCCGCCCGGGCGGTGGCCCGCGCCCGCTCGAAGTCGCGGACGACGACGGCGTTGATCGGCCCATCCAGCCGTTCGATCCGCGCGATGGCCGCCTCGGCCAGCTCTTCGGCGCTGACCTCGCGCGCATCGAGCGCGGCGCGCAACTGGCGGACGGTGGCGGCGGGGTAGCTGTTCAAGGCCATGGCGGTTCTCCCTGCCTTGGATTGAGGCGCCCATGGCCGGCGTCGTCAAACGCTGAGCCTTGCTTGCGCCGGCCCCGGGGCCGTGCATCTTGGCCGCAACCAACCAGAAGAGAGAGGGAGGCGCGCATGCGTCTGACGGCGCCCAGGATCCAGCCTGTCCGCGACGAGGAGCTGACCCCCGACCAGAAAGAGCAGCTGGAGCCGTTCGGCGGACGCGTGCTGAACATCTTCCGCACGCTGGTGCGCGAGCCCAAGGCGATGCGCGGTTTCATGGGCTGGGGCAACTACATCCTGTCGCGCCGCAACGGCCTGCCGGCCCGTGAGCGGGAGATCGTCATCCTGCGGATCGGCTACCTGTGCAGGTCCGGCTACGAGTGGACCCAGCACGTGCCGATCGGCGAGCGGTCCGGCCTCACCAAGGACGAGATCGAGCGGATCAAGCAGGGCGCCGACGCCCCCGGCTGGAGCGAGGCCGACCAGGCGCTGCTGCGCGCCGCCGACGAACTGCACCACGACCAGTTCATCACCGACGCCACCTGGGCCCAGCTCGGCAGGCACTTCGATCAGAAGCAGCAGATGGACGTGGTGTTCACGGCGGGCCAGTACACCCAGGTCTCGATGATGCTGAACAGCTTCGGCGTGCAACTGGACGAGGGGCAAACCCTCGATCCGGACCTGAAAGGGTTCTGAGCATGGCGGGCCGTCTTGAAGGCAAGGCCGCCATCGTCTCCGGCGCCGGCCAGACGCCTGGCGAAACCATCGGCAACGGGCGGGCCATCGCCGTGCTGTTCGCCCGGGAGGGCGCCGAGGTGCTCTGTGTCGACCGGGTGCTGGAACGGGCGCAGGAAACGGCGGCGATGATCGAGGGCGAGGGCGGCAAGGCCCTCGCCCTGCAGGCCAACATCGTCAAGGCCGCGGAGTGCGAAGCCGTCGCCAAGGCGGCCCTGGACCGCTGGGGCCGCATCGACATCCTGGTCAACAACGTCGGCATCGGCGGCGGTGACGGGCCGGCTCACCGCATCGAGGAGGCCGCCTTCGACCGCATCCTCGACGTCAACCTGAAGGGGACCTGGCTAATGACCAAGGCGGCGCTCTCGCCGATGCGGGAGAAGGGCGCCGGCGCCATCGTCAACATCTCGTCCCTGGCCAGCATCGCCGGCGGCGGGCAGGTGGCCTATGAGGTCTCAAAGGCTGCGGTGAACCGACTGACCACCTCGGTCGCCCAGGCCAACGGCCGCTACAAGGTGCGGTGCAACGCCATCACGCCGGGCCTAATGGACACACCCATGGCCATCGAAGGCATCGCCCGGGCGAGCGGGCGCACGCCCCAGGCCGTCCGCGAGGAGCGCAACGCCCGCGTGCCGCTGGGCGCCATGATGGGCACCGCCTGGGACACCGCCTACGCGGCCCTGTTCCTGGCCTCCGACGAAGCCAAGTTCATCACCGGCGCGATACTGCCTGTGGATGGAGGCGGGAGCGTGCGGATCGCTTGATGACCTCTCCGCCCGCTCAGCAGGGGGAGGTCTATTGCTCTTCCGGCGCTTCGGACTTGAAGTAGGGCTCGACCTTGCCCTCGAGCTTGAGCGTCAGGGGGTTGCCCTTGCGGTCGACCTTGTTGCCGACGGAGACGCGGATCCAGCCTTCGCTGACGCAGTACTCGTCGACGTTGGTCTTCTCCTCGCCGTTGAACTTGATGCCAACGCCGCGCATCAGCAGCGCCTCGTCGTAGAAGGGGCTCTTCGGGTGGGCGGAGAGGCGGTCGGGCGGGGTGTCGCTCATGGGGCGGCTCGCAAACTGGATTTGCGCCCCTCCTAGTGCGGCTCGGCCCCTGTGCCTAGTGGCGCAGCCGTTTCGCGATCGCCTCAGGAAGGAGGCTCCCCTCCTTGGCCTCGCCCACGGTGTCGGCCATTTCCGCGCCGCGCGCCCCCATCGGCTTGGCCGGGCCTTCGGTGCTGTCCTTGGCGGTCTGGTGCTCGATCTCGGCGTTAAGCTCGCCGCCGAACAGCACGACCACGGCCGAGAGCCACAGCCACATCAGGAAGCCGAACACCGCGCCCAGCGAGCCGTAGGTCTTGTTGTAATCCGCGAAGTTGCCGAGGTACCACGAGAACAGCAGCGAGCCGACGATCCACATCACCGTGGCCGCGACGCTGCCCCAGGTCACCCACCGCCATTTCGGCTCGTCACGGCTCGGCCCGTAGCGGTAGAGCAGGGCCAAGCCCCCCACAACCAGCGCCAGGAGGATCGGCCAGCGCAGCAGCGCAAGGGCCTGCGCGCCGCCGCCAAGGCCCAGGGCCTCCAGGGCGACCGGCACGACGACGATCGCCCCCATCGCCAGCGCAACGAACAGAATGCCGCCGAGCGTGAACGCGAGCGTCACGAGATTCAGCTTGATGAAGCCCCGCTTCTCCTCCTCGTCGTAGGCGATGTTCAGGCCTTTGAAGAGCGCCTTCATCCCGGAGTTCGCGCTCCACAGCGACAGCAGCACGCCGATGAGGAAGGTGAGGCCCAGCCCCGCGTCATTGGCGGCGGCGATACGCACCATCTGGTCGCCGATGAAGGTCGCCGCGTCGGCCGGTATGACGCCGGTCAGGCCGGCCAGGTGGCTGCGGGCCGTCTCAATGTCGGCGAACAGGCCGTAGATGGCGACGAACGCCGCCAGCGCCGGGAACAGGGCCAGGATGCCGGAGAAGGCGATGCTGCGGGCCCACGAGGCGACGTCGTCGTCGCCGTATTCCTTCACCGTCCGCCACAGAATGTCCTTCCAGCCCTTGGCGGGAATCTCTGAGGGCTTGTCCGCGCGTCGTCCCCGCTCGGCCTCGCTGTCGGCAGGCGCGTCCGTCGTGGGCTGCGGCGCGCGGGCGGAGATGGGCGGCGGAGCGAAGCTGCGCTCCGGCTCCGCCGACTGGGGGTGCGTCGACCGCTCTATGATCGGCGCGTGACGGCGCCTGCGTGCGACCAGCACCAAGCCGAGGCCCAGCCAGGGCGCGAGCCCGCGCCGACGGGAATGTCCGAGGTTCTGCTGAGCGGCCACCGTCGCTGATCCCATTGATGTTGCACGAAGTCGTGCATCACCAATGATCAGCCGCGGCGCAGCGTTCCGGAGAGCTGCGAGACCGACCGACGGATCGCCTCCCGGGCCCTCGGGCTGGTCGCCAGCGCCGCAGCGATCCCCACCAGAGCCAGGGCGGCTGTGGTGCGCAATGGGGCGGACCTCGCCCGCTGCAGGCCATAGCCGCCCACCTGGGCGGCGACGGCGGCGCGGGTGCGCATCGGCCGCGAGGCCTGTTTCAACTGCTCGAACATCCTTCGCCGGCGCGGCAAGAGTCCCGTGGGCAGGAGGGTCATGGGCTGTTCGTCCTGTATGGGCTTGGTATCGCAACGCGGCGGCCCGCGCAGCCGATCCATCAAATGAGATTCTGCGGCAAGGTGCAGCTTGCCTGCGCCTTGGGGAGGGGCAGATCGAGGCCCGGAACGGCGGGCGCCGTCGGGCCGCCGAGATCCAGGTCACCGGCGTGCTGACCGCGGGCGGCGCCGAGATCGAGCGGCGGCCTGTGACCGTCGATTATCTGCCGGCGGCGGGCGCGGCCGCGGCGGGCTGCTGTTTCACCACGACCCGGCAGCGGGCGCCCTGGAGCTGTCTGCCGACGGCTACCCCCGCGAGCCGTGATCGGTTGGAGCCATCGGGTGAACGCGGCGTTCTCAGGGGTCATCGGAGATGCACCCCCTTGTCGAATGACATTCTTGACGCCGTCGTCGTCGGCGCAGGCCCCGCGGGCCTGACCGGGGCGATCTACCTCGGCCGGTTCAAGCGCAACTTCCTGGTCCTCGACTCCGGCGACAGCCGCGCCGCCTGGATCCCGGTCAGCCACAACCACCCGGGCTTCCCGGACGGCGTGAACGGCCTGGAGCTTCTGCGCCGGATGCGGGTGCAGGCGGAGAAGTACGGCGCGCGAATTCGCCCCGGCCGGGCCCAGGCGCTGAAGGTGGAGGACGACCTCTTCCGCCTGGCCGTCGACGGGGAGGAGGTCCGCGCACGGAACGTGCTGCTCGCCTGCGGAGTGGACGACATCGAGCCGCCGCTGCCGGACATCGAGGGCTGCGTGCGTGAAACCCTGATCCGCATCTGCCCGATCTGCGACGGCTACGAGGTGCAGGGTCAGAGCGTCGGCGTCATCGGGGAGGGCGCGCATGCCGCCCGCGAGGCGATATTCCTGACGACATACTCGGACCGCGTCGCCCTGATCCACATAGGCGATCCCTCTACGCTCGAGGGCGCCGAGCGGGACAAGCTGGCCAGGGCCGGCGTGGAGGTCATCGAGACGTCCTGCGAGCGGGTGGTGCTGGAGAAGGAGAAGATCCAGGCGCTGCACTTCGGCCCAGGTGAGCCGCGGCGCTTCGACGTCATATACTCGGCCATGGGCGTGCGCCCGCGCACGGAGTTGGCCCAGCAGGCGGGCGCCCGCCTCGACGGCTCCGGCCGGCTGATCGTCGGCGACCACCAGGAGACCAGCGTGCCCGGACTGTACGCCGCCGGGGACCTGGTGCGCGGCCTAAACCAGATCAGCACCGCCGAAGGGGAGGCCGCGATCGCGGCCACGGACATCCACAATCAGCTGCGCTCGCGGGGGATCTAGCGCCTCAGGCGCGCACCCATAAGTGCCTAAGCCTGCACATCATTTGGGCAGACTGCGGAACGCGTCCGCCGAGTCCTCGTTCTCCCAAGCCAGAAAACGGCTTGCGGAGTTGTCGATGCCCTCTGAGGCGGAGTTCGGATATCGCATAGAGCCTTGCGATGAGGGTTGGGCCTGGAGGGCGTACGACGTGTCCGGTGAGGTGCAGGCCAGCGGGGAGGCGCCGACCAAGGCCATCGCCGCTGCCTGCGTGATCCGGGAGATCGCGCGGTCGGCCGAGCCAGCGGAGTCGGGCGCCGACTGATCCCGGCTTTGGCCGCGCGCGCCGCCAAGGATGTGGCATAGTCCGCGGCCGATGAGCCCCAGCGAGCCGCCCGAGCAGGCCCAGACGCCCAGACGCGCCCGCGGGCGGGCCGAGGTGCTGTTCTACCGTCTGCTGGGGTTCGCCTTCGTGGGGCTGGGTGCGATCGGGGCGGTCCTCCCCCTGATGCCGACCACCGTCTTCCTGCTGCTGGCCGTGTGGGCGTTCGCGCGGGGCTCGCCGGAGCTGGGCGAGCGGCTCTACGCCCACCCCAGGTTCGGGCCGCTGCTGCGGGACTGGGACGAGCGGCGGGCGATTCCGGTGCGCGCCAAAGTCATCGCGGTGATCGGCATGGCCGTGGGCCTGGGGATCGTCATCTGGCGCTCCGATGGGCCGCTCGCCCCGGCGATCGCCTCGGTGGTCGTCCTGGCGGGCGCCGCTTTCGTCCTCACCCGTCCGAGTTGATCGTCGGCCGCCCGCCCGGCGCCTTGCCAGTGGGCGTTCGCTGCTTTATCTGCACGCGCCAAGTGATCGCGCCGGCATCACCTGCTCTGGCAGCACTCGAATGCTGCGAGTGCCAAAACAGCCTTTATTGTCTATTCATACGAGTCGGCGCCACACTCGACCTTGTGCGTTGTATGTTCGATGCGACCAAGTCGAGGTGAATAGATGACCGCTTCGATCGAGTTCCGTAAGCAGCTCGAAGGCTACGGCCTGACCACGGCCGAGATCCTCTACCACATGCCCGACCACCCGGCGCTTCTGCAGAGCTACATCTGGCAGGAGTACGACCTGTTTCCGAAGTTCCCGGTGCTCCACAAGTTCCTGGACTTCTGGTCCCACAAACTCGACGGCATGCTGCACTCTGTCACCGTCGCCCACGCCCGCCTGATCCGCCCGGCGGAACTCAAGGCGGTCGGCGCGAGCTTCAAGCTGAACTGAGCAACCGGGCGCCCCGATGACGTCGCTCGATCGGCGGCGCTAGGCTGAGGCCATGACCTTCGCCAAGCGGCTGCGCGCGCCGATCATGCGCGGCGAGGTGACCTGCAGCGTGCGGATCTGGATGACGCCGCGCGTGCGGGTCGGCGGGCGCTATCCGCTCGGGCCCGGTCATGTGGAGGTGACGGGCCTCACCGAGATCGATCTGGCGGACGTGACGCCCGAGCTGGCGCGGCGGTCCGGGTTCGACAGCCTTGAGGACCTGATGGCGACCGCCCGGCACGGCCGGGGCGAGCGGGTGTTCCTGGTGAATTTTATTTACCAAGCAGAAGGGACCGGGGGCGGAGGATGAAGCGGGCCCTGCCCAGCCTGAGGAGCTATCCCGCGGACCGGCCCCGACCGCGACGAAAAGCGCCAAGACAACAGGCGGTTGTTATGTCAAAAACCTTGCCGGAGCTGGGGGCGGCTCTTGGGCGCCGAAGAGCGTCAGGATGGAGAGGACGCCCCATGGCGAGACGCGAGATGCACCTCGTGGTCGGCGGACGCCTTCCCAAGATCCCGCTCGGCGTCTTCAACAGCAAGGAACTGGCCGAGGCCTACTGCGCCCGCCACAACGCCTGGTACGGCGCCGAGCACCCGCTGAGCCCGCTGGAAGTGCGGCCGGTGGAGGTCGATCCCGAGCCGTTGCCGCTGGGCGAACCGCGCAAGGACGAAGCCCACCAGCAGGTCGTCAGGCTGGCCGCCATCGGTCCGATGGAACGCCGGCCGGAGCTGCGGCCGCAGCAGCGGGAGGCGGGCGAGCCCCTGCGGCTTCGCCGCTCCTGACCCAGGCGCCCACGCGCCCCCTCGACATCGTCCGCGTTCGAGGGGATTGATCGCCGCCGGTCCTTCCGTGCGGGATCTGCAGCCATGCGCCAGGCGCTCACCCAAATCCGCGTAGAGACCCCTGGCCGCGGCCTGGTGGAGATCACCCGAGACGTGCGCCGCTGGGCGGAAGCGCAGGGGATGGCGGAGGGGCTGCTGACCCTCTTCTGCCGGCACACCTCCGCATCCCTGACCATCCAGGAGAACGCCGACCCGGACGTGCGGCGCGACCTGGAGGCCTTCTTCGACCGCATCGCGCCCGAGGACCCCGGCCGCTACATCCACGACGCCGAAGGGCCCGACGACATGCCGGCCCACATCCGCTCGGTGCTGACGGGAGTGCAGCTGTCCGTTCCGCTGAGCGGGGGACGTCTGGCGCTGGGGACCTGGCAGGGCGTCTACCTGTTCGAGCACCGGCGGGCGCCGCATAGGCGCGAGGTCGTGCTGCACCTCCTGGGAGAGTGACCGGAACAAAGCGGCGCCGCAGTTGTTCCGTCACAAACCTAAACGGGAGATGCCTGATGATCCGCCCCCTTCTCGTCGGCGTGGCCGCCGTCGCCCTGACGCTCTCTGCTTGCCAACGTAACGAGACCGAGACCGCCGAAAGCCCCGGTCAGACCGAACCGGTGAACAAGGCGCAGGACGCCATGAGCGCCGCCGTCGGTACGGTGTCGGCCGCCACGCTCGGCCAAACGGTCGAGGGCTATGTCACCAACGCCGCGATCAGCGACATGTACGAGATCGAGGCCGGCAAGCTGGCCCAGGAAAAGGGCCAGTCTCCGGCCGTGAAAGAGTTCGGCGGCATGATCGTCAAGGATCACACGGCCTCTTCGACTGAGATGAAGCCGCTGGTCACCGCGGCCGGACAGACGCCCCCCACCGAAATGGACGAGCGCCGCAAGGGCATGATCGACAACCTGCGCGCGGCCTCGGGCGCCGACTTCGACCGAACCTTCATCACGCAGCAGATCTCGGCCCACGAAGAGGCGCTGAACCTGCACAGCGGCTTCGCGCAGGACGGCGGCGACGCCGGGTTGAAGGCCTTCGCGACGAAGACCGCGCCAGTGATCCAGAAGCACCTCGAGCACGTCCGCGGCATGCAAGGCGCGGCGGAAGCGGCCCCGGCAGGCGCGGCGGCGCCGGCCAAGTAGATTCACTTTCGCCCCGCCGCGTCGGTTGGACGCGCGCGGCTGTCGTATATCCGTAGGCGGGGCGCCATTGGTGCGGCGCCCGCCTACGGCGAGTAGATGACGAGCCCACACGACCCCGCCTTTGTCGGGCTTTCGCTGCTGGTGGCGGTGCTGGGGTCGTGGACGGCGCTGGACCTGTTCCGGCGTGTGCGCGCGCACATCGCCCAGGCCCGGATGATCTGGCTCTCCGCCGCCGCGGTGGCGATGGGCGTCAGCATCTGGTCGATGCAGCGGTCAGGAGGCGACGTCGCGGGCCGCCGAGCTGGTGAGATGGTCCAGCTCGATGAGCGCGTCGGCCAGCCGCAGCACGGCGGCGACGTCGTCGTGCAGTTCGACCAGCGCCTGCCGGCTGGCGGCGGACTTGCGATAGTCCGGCGGCTCGAAGAGGTCGCCGCCGGCCGCCTTCGACATCACCACGGTGAGGCGGTTGTCCTCGGCCAGCGCCAGTGGGCGCACGAAGCCGGGCAGGCCGCTCAGCGCCATGAACCGTTCCATGAAGGCCGGCGTCAGCAGGGCCCGGGCGGAGATCTGGTCGGTCCCATAGACCTCGTACTGCGCCTCGAAGGCCGGGTCCTCCAGCCGCACCCGCTCGGCTCCGGAGCTTCGCATCCGGTCGACGAGGTTGCCGAAGGCGCCGCCGTCGGCGATCACCGCCGTCGTGCCGGAAAGGCCACGGGGCAGCTCGAGCTCGGTCACCAGCCCGTCGAAGACCGTGCGGCGGTTCTTGCCGGAGCCGACGGTGAGCTTCAGCTCGACAATGCGCACTGGCACGCCGCGGTAAGTCCCATGGATCTCGTCCTCGGCGGTGGCGGCGTCGAACTCGCGGAAGATCCGCTGACGGCGCAGCGCGGCGAGGTCGGGCGAGATCGCGGGGCGGTAGCTCAGCGCGCCGAACTGGGCGGCGAGCGCCGGAAGCACCTTGGCCTTGTAGCGCCTGCGATAGGCCTCGCTGAGCTTGTGCGCGGCCCAGAAGTAGCCCACCGCCCCGCCGCCGAAGGTCAGGGTCAGAAGGTCGACGATGTCGCTGGGGTCGTCGCCGAACAGGCCCGCGATCCAGGCGGCGAGACCCAGGGCCACCCCGGCCGGGACGCCGAGCGCCGCCCGGGCCGAAATCCGTCGCGCGGTCTCGGTGCGCACGATCTCCAGCTCTCTCAGCGTGTCCCCAAGCAGCGCCGCCAGCTCTTCGGCCTTGGCGCCGTCCACCTGATCGTCGCGAGGAGGGCGGAGCAGGGTGAGCAGGGCCCAGGCGCCCAGCCCGGCGAAGAGCAGCGAGGTGAAGGCGGCGGCGAACAACCCGCCGATCAGGTCCGCGGCGTTCGAGGCCCGGGCGAGGACGGCGACCACCAGTGCGACGAACACCGCCGCTGCGGCGACCAGGACGCCCATCAGCGCAAGGCCGGCCCCGCGGCTCCGCGGCGTCCCGGCCGCCGCCGGGCTAGAGGTGGTCGGTGGCATTGACCGGCGCACGCACCTTGGCCTCCACCTCGAAGAACGGCGGCGGCGTTCCAACGCCCGCCAAGCCGGCGAGGAGCTGGCCGGGGAAGATCTGGACGGCGTTGCGCAGATCGGCGACGGCGGCGTTGTAGAAGCGGCGGGCGGCGGCGATGTTGGTCTCGACCTCCTGATAGCCCCGCTGCGCCTCGATCATCGGGGCATGCGACTGCAGCTCGGGATAGTTCTCGGCCACGGCGAACAAGGCGTCCATCCGCGCCCCAAGCGCCGCCTCAGCGCTGAACTTCTCGGCGATCTGAGGATCGCCCGGCCGCACGGGACCGGCGGCGCGGGCGCGCAGTTCGGTGATCTCCTCGAGCAGCCCCTTCTCGTGCTCCATGAACCGGCGGGCGATCGCCAGCAGGTTTGGGATCAGGTCGTGGCGCTGGTTGAGCTGCACGTCGATCCCGGCCAGGGCCTCGCTGACCCTGTTCCTGCGGGTGACGATGACGGCGTACCAGACGTAGAGCCCGATCAGCGCAACGGCCAAGACGAGCCAGAGCCAAAGGTTCATTCGACGTCCCCCAGACCGCGGTTCGTGGAACCTACCA
>NZ_DATAGM010000464.1:0-10590 GCF_036263695.1 Phenylobacterium sp. | reverse complement strand
ACGATCGAGGACCTGCTCGAGTGGCGCAAAAGCCATTCCGCGCCGGGCGAGCCCTGGGTCCTGCGCACCCGCATGACGCCCAAGCGGGCGCCGGAGATGGTGGGCGGCGGCTCGGTCTACCGGGTGTTCAAGGGCGTGATCCTCTGCCGCCAGAAGATCCTCGACATCCGCACCGTCGGCGAGGGCGTGACCGCCCGATGCGAAGTGGTGCTGGACGCGGAATGCGTGCGCGTGGCGCCGACCCCGCGCCGGGCCTTCCAGGGCTGGCGCTACCTTGAGCCCAATGACGCCCCGCCGGACCTCTCCGACGCCGGGGCCGAGGAGATCCCACCCGAGCTCGCCCGCGAGCTGCGGCTGCTCGGGGCGTGGTGACTTCCTGATCCGCTCATCCGACTCAAGTCCGGATCCATTCTGACTCCGGCGCGGCGATGGCGCTGCTTGGATCCCGGCTTTGACCGGGATGACCGGCGGCGGGTTCAGACCCCCAGATTGTCGATCAGGCGGGTCCTGCCGAGAAAGGCGGCGGCGAGAATGCGCTTGTCGCGGGCCGAGCCTTGGTCCAGGCGGGCCAGGGTCTCGGCGTCGCGGACTTCGAAGTAATCGATAGGCGAGAAGCCGGCCCGCTCCAGGGCGGCGCGGCCGGTGGCCTCCACGCGTTCGATGGATTCGCCTTCGCGCAGGCGGCGGGCGGCGTCGGCCAGCGCCTGGTGCAGACGGGGCGCGACCTTTCGCTCCTCCTCGGAGAGGTAGGCGTTGCGGGAGGAGAGGGCCAGGCCGTCCTCGGCGCGAGCGGTCGGCGCGCCGACGATCTCGACGGCCAGGTCGAGGTCGCGGACCAGGCGGCGGATGACCTGAAGCTGCTGGTAGTCCTTCTCGCCGAAGACAGCGACGTCCGGCGCGGCCTGGATGAGCAGCTTGGAGACGACCGTGGCGACGCCGGCGAAGTGGCCCGGGCGGGCGGCGCCGTCCAGCGGCTCGGAGACGCCCGAGACGGTGACGGTGGTGGAGAAACCCGGCGCGTACATCTCGTCCACGGTGGGGGCGAACAGCAGGTCGCAGTCTGCGCCGGCCAGCAGCTCGGCGTCGCGGGTCTCGGTGCGGGGGTAGCGGGCGAAGTCCTCGTTCGGGCCGAACTGGGTCGGGTTCACGAACACCGAGGCGACGACGTGGTCGGCGTGCCTGCGGGCCAGGGCGACCAGTGAGAGGTGGCCCTCGTGCAGGGCGCCCATGGTGGGGACCAGCGCCACCTTCTGGCCCGCACGCTTCCAGCCGGAGACGACGGCGCGCAGATCCTTCACGGCGCGGACGGTGGGGAGCGGGGGGCTCGACATGGTCCCGGCTTATGGCCGAGGGCGGCCGCAGCGTCCATGGGCCGCGGGCGGCGAAGCGCCCGTTGACGCTGGCGCCGGAAGGGAGTCTCGTCGCCGCTCAGACTCGCACTAAACCAGAGGCCCACGGGTCGGGGGATCGAACGCGCCATGTCACAGGCCAAGGTCATCGTCGTCGGCAACGAAAAGGGCGGCGCGGGCAAGTCGACCATCGCCATCCACCTGGCGACGGCGCTGCTGCACGGCGGCGTGCGGCTGGCCGTCCTCGACCTCGATCTGCGCCAGCAGTCGATGGCCCACTTCTTCGCCAACCGCGCCGCCTGGCTCAAGGCGAACGGCAAGGAAGCGCCGATGCCGGCGGCCATGCCGCTGGGCGGCGACGGGCCGAAGCTCGCGCGGCTCTCCGATGAGGCGGCCGTGGCCCGGCTGACCGAAGCCTTCGAGGCCGCCGCCGCCGAAGCCGACGTGGTGCTGATCGACACCCCCGGCGGCGACACCGCCACCTCGCGCACCGCCCATGGCCTCGCCGACCTCATCGTCACCCCGATGAACGACAGCTTCGTCGACTTCGACATGCTGGGCGTGGTCGATCCCGTCAGCCTGGAGGTGAAGCGCCCCAGCCTCTACGCCGAGACCGTGTGGAACAGCCGCAAGATGCGCGCCGCCGGCCAGGGCCGGTCGATCGATTGGGTGGTGCTGCGCAACCGCCTGGCGCCGACCGAGGCGCGCAACCGCAAGCGGGTGGACGAGCGGGTGCAGGCGCTGGCCAAGCGCATCGGCTTCCGCGTCGGGCCGGGCCTGCGCGACCGGGTCATCTACCGCGAGCTGTTCCCCTTCGGCCTGACCATCGCCGATCTGTCCACCACCATCAGGCCAATTCCGGTCTCCCTGCAGCACGTGGCCGCGCGCCAGGAGCTGCGCAGCCTGGTCAGCTTCCTGGGGCTTGGCGAGCTGACCGGCGGGCGGCTGCTGGCCGCCGAGTGAGCTACCTCGCCATCGGGGCCGCGGCGCTGGCCCTGATCCTGTGGCTCAGCCGCGGCAAGCCGATCCTGAAGCGCGCCGAGTGGCGCATCGCCTCCGCCGCCCTGGCGCTGGCCGCCTTCGCGGGCGCTGCCTACGTGGGCATGCGCGGCGGCTGGGGCACGGCGATCGTGCTGGTGGTGGTCGGCCTGTGGCTGCTGGTCTCGGCCCGGCGCACCGGCCTCGGGCCCGGCGCCGCCGTCAAGGGCTCCGCGATGAGCGAGGCCGAGGCCCGCTCCATCCTCGGCGTCGGCCCGCAGGCGACCCGCGCCGAAATCCTCGCCGCCCACAAGCGCCTGATGACCATGGCCCACCCCGATAAGGGCGGCACCAGCGGCCTGGCGGCCCAGCTGAACGCGGCGCGGGATCGGTTGCTGAGGAAGTAGCGCGCCGATGCGCGCACCTTCATCGTCATGGCCGGCTTCATGCCGGCCACCCATCCTGATGAGCCCGGTCTGCCGCAACGGGCTGGGTCGCCGGGACGAGCCCGGCGATGACGGACGGGGGGAGCGACGCCACAAAGAAAAACCCCCGCCGAAGCGGGGGTGAAGCGGGTGTGGACCCAGACTGTTTACGCTACTGAACGCGACGCTACTCAGCTCGGCTTGATGACCAGGCAGGGCTGTTTCTTGGCTTTCAGTTCGCGGCAGGCGGCCTTGGCGTTGGCTTCGGTCATGCCGGTGAACTGCGCGCGGTGCTTGCCGCCGCCTGCGTCGGTGACGCCGTTGGCGCTGGTGAACGGCGCGCCGTAGCGCTTCTTGACCAGGGCGAGCTGCTCGCGCGCGTCGGACTTGGACTTGAAGGCGCCGACCTGGACCGTCCACTTGCCCTTGGCGGCCGCGGCGGGCTTTTCGGCTTCCTTCTTCTTCGCAGGCTTGGCGGTGGCGCGGGCGGGCTGCGGCGTGGCCGAGGCCAGCTCGATCCTCAGGCCGTCCTGATCGGTGTCGCCCTGCTCCACCGACGGGCGGGTGAGGGGACCGGAGGGCTCCGGCTCGAACAGGTTCTGGGCGACGGTGATCTGCTCGCCAAGCGCGCGGCGGCGCATCACCGAGAAGCCGGTCAGCATCAGGTCTTCGGCGTTGTTGTCCCGCGCCGCGCCCGAGGGGCCGCCGAGCACAATGGTGATCAGCCGGCGGCCGTCCTGCACGCCGGAGACGGCGATGTTGTAGCCGGAGGCGTTGGTGAAGCCGGTCTTGATGCCGTCGACGCCGGGCACGCGGCCGAGCAGGCGATTGTGGCTGCGGATGGTCTGGCCGCGGAAGTCGAACGCGCGGGTGGAGAACAGCTTGTAGTACTGCGGGTAGTCCCGCATCACCGCCCGCGAGAGGATGGCCAGGTCCCGGGCCGTGGTCAGCTGGCGGCTGTCCGGCAGGCCCGAGGCGTTGGCGAAGTGGGTGTTGTTCATCCCCAGCTCCTTCGCCCGCAGGGTCATCAGCGCGGCGAAGCGCTGCTCGGTGCCGCCGACGTGTTCGGCAAGCGCGACGGCGATGTCGTTGGCGGACTTAGTGGCCAGGGCCTTCATCGCGTCGTCCACGCTGATGGTGTCGCCGGGGCGCAGGCCGAGCTTGGTCGGGGACTGGGCGGCGGCGCGCGGGGAGATCACCACCCGGTCGTCCAGCTTCAGCTTGCCCGAGGCCAGCTGCTCCATGACCAGATAGAGGGTCATGACCTTGGTGATCGAAGCCGGATAGCGCTGGCTGTCAGCGCGCTTGGCGTACAGCACCTCGCCGGTCTTCGCATCGACGACGATGGCGGCGTACTTCGGCTGCTGGGTCCAGCCGCTGGGCGCGGCCTGGGCCGGCGCGGGGAGGGTGGTTCCACTCAGCGCGACCGAAAGCGCAAGGCCAACGGAAAGCAACAGGCGGCGGGCGGGCTGGGACATGCGCTTCGTCCGTCGAATCAACTGGTTAAGGGGCTTTGACGCCCGCGAAGCCTGTAGCATGCCGCATCGTGGTTTATGGGGGGTTAAACAGGTGCGTTACCGGACCCTTTTGTCGCAGTCGAGCTGGAACCATTTTGGGTTCGCCGCAAGCGCATAGCTTCCCCAGCGCCAGCTGCCATTGTGCAGTGCAACAAAACCCTTGACTGCTGCACTGCAGCATGAGATTACACCGGTATGGCGAAGAATACTCGCCCCAAGCCCATCACTGCGGCTCCCCCCGCCGCCACCGAACCCGGAGCTAGACACATGGCCGCCGCCGAAACCATCAACAATACCGTCGAGAAGTTCACCACCGCCGGCAACCAGGCGTTCAAGGACGCCATGGAAAAGACCCTGGCTGCGATCAACGAGGCCAGCGCCTACTCGCGCCAGAACCTGGAAGCCGTGATCGCCTCGACGACCGCCGCCGCGAAGGGCGCCGAAGCCCTGAACGCCCAGGTCGCCGCCTTCGCCAAGAAGTCGGTCGAGGACAATGTGGCCGCCGCCAAGTCGCTGGCTTCGGCCAAGAGCGTGCAGGAAGTGGTCGAGCTGCAGACGACCTTCGCCCGCAGCGCGCTGGAGGCCTACTTCGCCGAGCTGAACCGCTGGGGCGCCACCGTCACCGCCTCGGTGAAGGAATCGGTGCAGCCGCTGAACGAGCGCGTGACCGCCACGGTCGAGCGCCTTCAGGCCGCCCGCTAAGGCGAACGCCAGGCTCGCGCGCCCTCCCTCTCCAGTCGCGCGACTAGCGAAGGCCCGGACCGGCGACGGTCCGGGCCTTTTCTCGTTTTGAGCCGGCCCCAGGCTGCTGCTAGCTTGCCGCCATGTCGCAGGTGCAAGAGCGTCTCGCCGCCCTCGGGCTGGAACTGCCAAACCCCGTCGCCCCAGTCGCCAACTATGTGCCCTTCGTGCGCATTGGCGAGCTGGTCCACATCTCCGGCCAGGTGTCGGTGGACGCCTCCGGCGGCGTCCGCGGCACGGTCGGCGCCGACGTGGACATGGACACGGCGGTCAAGGCCGCCCAGCTGTGCGGCCTCAACCTGATCGCCCAGATGCGCGCGGCCTGCGAAGGCGACCTGGACCGGGTGGTCCGCGTCGTGAAGCTCGGCGGGTTCGTGCAGGCGGCGGAGGGCTTCTCCGCGATCCCGCAAGTGATCAACGGGGCCTCCGACCTTATGGTCGAGGCCTTCGGCGACCTGGGCCGGCACGCCCGCTCGGCGGTGGGCGTCTACCGCCTGCCGATGGGCTTCGCGGTTGAGGTCGATGCGGTGGTGGCGGTGAGGTGAAGGCCAAGTTCGGCGAGGCCTGGGATCTGCTCTTCCACCCGCCGGTGGCCCACCGCGGACTGTGGTCCAAGGACGGGCCGCCGGAGAATTCCCTCGGCGCCTTCCAGGCCGCCTGCGCCGCCGGCTACGGCATCGAACTCGACGTGCAACTGTCCGCCGACGGCGAGGCGATGGTCTTCCACGATGACGACCTGCAGCGGATGTGCGGCGTTTCCGGCAAGATCGGCGACCGCTCGGCCGCGGACTTGGGCGAGCTGAAGCTGGCCGGCGCGGACGAGCGCATTCCGACGCTGGTCGAGGCGATGGCGGTGATCGGCCATCGCGCCATGGTGCACGTGGAGCTGAAGACGCCCTATGGGGCCGTCGGTCCGCTCGAGCAGCGGGTGCACGACATCCTGATTGACCACAACGGGCCGGTCTGCGTGATCGGCTTCAATCCCTATTCCCATGCCTGGTTCGCCGACCGGCACCCCAACTTCCTGCGCGGTCTGGACAGCTACAGCTACAAGCGCGCGCCGCACCTCAGCGAGGGACAGCGCAAGGCGTTCGCACGCCTGGAGCATGTGGACATCGCCCGGCCCCACTTCCTGGCCCTGGGGATCGACATGCTGCCTTCCGAGCGGGCAGACGCCCTGCGAGCCAACGGGATGCCGGTCGTGGCGTGGACGGTCAGGGATCCGTCGCAATGGTCGGCCATCAAGGACCATTGCGACAGCCTGATCTTCGAGGGCTTTCACCCGTGAAGCTGAAGCCGGCGGTTCGTGTCTGCCGCCGCATTTCCGAGATCGGCAAGGCGGCCTGGGACGGCTGCGCGACCAACCCGGCGCACCTGGGCAACCCCTTCGTGCTCTACGACTTCCTGGACGGTCTGGAGGCGACGGGCTGCGCCGTCGAGCGCACCGGCTGGGGGCCGCAGCACCTGGCCGTGGAGGACGAGGCCGGGGAGGTGGCGGCGGTTATGCCGCTCTATCTGAAGTCCCACAGCCAGGGGGAGTACATCTTCGACCACGCCTGGGCCGACGCCTACGAGCGGGCCGGCGGGCGCTACTACCCCAAGCTCCTGTCGGCGGCGCCGTTCACGCCGGCGACCGGCCCCAGGATGCTGATCCGGCCGGACGTCGATCCGAACGAGGCGCGCGGCTATCTGGTGGGCGGCGCGCTCAGCCTTTGCGAGCGCTACGGCGTCTCCTCGTTCCACGTGAACTTTCCCATGGAGGCGGAGTGGCGGTGGATGGGCGACCAGGGCATGGCCCTGCGCCAGGGCCAGCAGTACCACTGGAACAACGCCGGCTACCGGGACTTCGAGGAGTTCCTGGGGGCCCTGTCGTCCGGGCGCCGCAAGACCATCCGGCGTGAGCGGCGGGAGGCGCAGGCCGGCCTCGAGATCGCCTGCCTGACCGGCGGGGATCTGACCGAGGACCACTGGGACGCCTTCTTCGCCTTCTACATGGACACCGGCTCGCGCAAGTGGGGCCGGCCGTACCTCACCCGGGCCTTTTTCTCGGAGCTCGGCGAGCGGATGGCTGATCGGGTGCTGCTGGTGATGGCCCGCCGCGGCGGTCAGTGGATCGCCGGGGCCCTCAACCTGATCGGCGACGAGGCGCTCTACGGCCGCAACTGGGGCTGCATCGAGGACGTGCCCTTCCTCCACTTCGAGCTCTGCTACTACCAGGCCATCGAGTGGGCGATCGGGCGCGGGCTGAAGCGGGTCGAGGCCGGCGCCCAGGGCCAGCACAAGATCGCCCGCGGCTACCTGCCGACCCCTGTCTACTCCGCCCACTACATCGCCGACCCCGCCCTGCGCGGCCCGGTCGAGCGGTTCGTCGAGCAGGAGCGGGCGATGCTGCAGGGCGAGATGGAGTGGCTGAGCGAAGAGTTTTCACCGTTCAAGCAGGCGGGCTAGGGCGCACCTCGACACCGCTCCCCCTCCTTCGTCATGGCCGGCTTCATGCCGGCCACCGATCCTGATGAGGCAGGTCCGCCGCCACGGGCTGGGTCGCCGGGACAAGCCCGGCGATGACGGATGTTTGGGGTGGGCTCTTAAGACCGCTCCCACGCCCGTCGCAGCAGGTCGCGGACGGTGTCGTCCACCTCGGCCGGACCGGCTAGCTCCAGCCGGCCCTTTAGACGCTCGGACCAGCCGTCGTTCTTCGGGCCTGTCAGGCGCGGGTCGACGTCGGGCGTGAGCGCCAGGCCCAGCGCCGCCTTGCCGCCCTTCAGCGGACGCAGGGCGGCGAATGCGACCTTGCGGGAGAAGACGGTGAAGCCCTTGCGCTGGCCAACGACGACTCCGTCCAGGCCGCCCGCGGCCTGCTCCACCTCCTCCAGAATTGCGGTCGAGGCCGGGTCGGTCCACAGCTTGGCGCGCAGCGCCTCCGGCTGGTCCCAGCGGTCCTCGGACGGGAAGGCCTGCGAGAGCACGTAGGACGCCCGGTTGATGCCGAGGCCGTGGTGCTCCTTCAGCCACTTCTCGCGCGCCTTGGGCCTGGTCTCCGGACAGGTGCGGGCGATGGCGACCCATTGGTCGATCGTCCTGCCGGTGTCGCGCTCCAGGCTGGCCTGGACCGAGGCGAACCACTTCTGCTGGCGTTCGGTGAGCCCGGATCCTGCCGCCACGTTCCACCTTCGGAAGCGATTTGCTAGGACACGCTCCAAACCTTGTGGAGCCGCCGGATGAGCTTGGACGGGACCTACGACGAGGGCAACATCTTCGCCAAGATCCTGCGCGGCGAGATGCCGGCGGCCAAGGTGTTCGAGGACGACCACGTCTTCGCCTTCATGGACGTCTTCCCCCAATCCCGCGGCCACACCCTGGTGATCCCCAAGCACTCGCGGGCCCGCAACCTGCTGGAGGAGGAGCCGCAGGTGCTGTCCCACCTGGTCCTAGGCGTGCAGCGGGTAGCGCGGGCGGTGCGGGCTGCGCTGCAGCCGGACGGCATCGTCATCACCCAGTTCAACGGCGCCCCGGCCGGACAGACCGTCTATCATCTGCACGTCCACATCATCCCTCGCTGGGAGGGCGTGCCGGTGGGCCGCCACGCCTCCGGCGGCATGGCCGATCCCAAGGAGCTGGCGGCGCTGGCGGAGCAGATTGCGGCGAAGATCAGCTAGTTCGGACTGGCGAGCTTCATCAGCACCAGGCCGCTGACGATCAGCACTGCGGCGACCACCCGCATCGGACTGAGCGACTCGCCCAGCAACGCGACGCCGACAACGAAGGCGCCCACCGCGCCGATGCCGGTCCAGACCGTGTAGGCCGTGCCGAGCGGCAGGGCTTTCATCGAATAGGACAGGAGCGCGAAGCTGGCGAACATCGTCGCGAAGGTGATGATGGTCGGCGTGACGCGCGTGAAGCCGTCGGACTGCTTCATGAAGAAGGCCCAGACGACCTCCAGCAGGCCGGCGAAAAAGAGGGATATCCAGGCCACGGCAGGCCCTCCTTGTGACAAAGGGCCGGGCCGTCCCGGACTTCTGCCCTCGGGGAGAGGGGGAGGACGTGGCCTCGCGGCGGCTGAGATAGGCGCCAGGAGCTAAGGTGGCAACCGAATGAGCACAGATCTGTCGCCGCGGCTGAGAGCGGTCGTGGACGCTCTGCCGCTGCGGCCGGGAATGCGCGTGCTGGAGATCGGCTGCGGTCCGGGCGCGGCCGCGCGCGAGGTCGCCAAGAGGATTGGAAATGGGCACGTGCTGGCCATCGATCGGTCGGCCAAGGCGATTTCCCAGGCCCGCGCCGGCTGCGCGGCCGAGATCGCGGCCGGCCGGCTCAGCCTTCGCCAGGCCGCCGTCGAGACCTTCAAGCTCGCGCCGGGCGAAGCGCCCTTCGACCTCGCCTTCGCTGTGCGGGTGGGCGCGCTGGACGGCCGGCATCCGGAGCTCGAAGCGCAGGCGCTGGCGCGGATCGCGGCGGCGCTCACGCCCGACGGCCGGCTCTACATCGACGGTGGCGATCCGCTGAAGCTGGTGCCGTTAGCGCGCTGAGAGGCTCAGCGCCAGGCGAACACCGGCTGCTCCAGGTCGGCGACGCGGGTGATGCGGCCGGCCACCAGTTCGCGCAGCTGGTACACCAGGGCGGCGGTAGGGGCATGGATGTACTGCTCGCCGATGTAGACTCGGATCACCGGCCTGGGGCTTTCCGGGATGGTCTCGAAACCGATGGCGTCCTCGCGGGCGATCTGGTCGAGGCGGATGCAGTGGACCGAGGCCACCTCGTGCGGGTTGGGGTTGAGCGCGCTGACGTCGCCCAGCCACGCGACCACCGGCGAGATCGCGTAGCCCGAGCGGGTGGGGTAGTCGTCGAGCACGCCGAGGATGTTCTCGGGCGGCAGCTTGAGGCCCAGCTCCTCTTCCAGTTCGCGCAGGGCCGCTTCCTCCAGCGTTTCGCCGGGATCGCAACGGCCGCCGGGCAGGGCCCACTGGCCGGCGTGGGCGCGCAACTCGGCCGAGCGGCGGGTGAGCAGGAAGGCCGCTTCGCCCGAGCCGTCGTCGGCCTCCACCAGCGTGATCGCCACCGCCGCCCGCTTCAGGTCCTCGCCCTCGTAGGCGATCCGCGGGAAGGTGCGGCAGCGCTCGCCGAAGCGGCGGCGGAAATCGTCGTCGAAGCGGCTCATGAGCGGAGGACGGCGCGGGCCAGCATGCGGGTGTGGGCGTCGACCAGCTCCTCGCGGTCCACCCAGGGGAAGTGAGGCCGGGCGATCAGCAGCGCCACGAGCCCGTGCATGCCGGCCCAGACCGATTGCGCCAGCCGCTCCGGATCATCGGTCTTGATCCGGCCCTCGGCGTGCATGTGACGAATGGCGCTGCGCAGGACGTCGAATGCGCCTTCGCCTGGCTTGCGGGCCACCGGCGCGCCCTCCGGCGGCGGCGGCGCCTCGATCATGAAGGCGACACGATAGGCGTCGGGGTTCTCGAGGCCGAAATCGACGTAGGTCTTGAGGGCGGCGGCCAGCCCCTCCTCGGTGTAGGCGAAGTGCGGCCCCGTCAGCCGGCGCTCCAGCTCTGTGAAGGCCCGGACCGAGAGCTCGGCGGCGATGTGATC
>NZ_DATAGM010000463.1:0-5006 GCF_036263695.1 Phenylobacterium sp. | reverse complement strand
GGGTCACGATCTGCCCGAGGACCTCTCCGCTGCGGGACACCAGATCGACGCCGGCGCCGACCTGATTGGCCGAGCTGTTGATGAGCGCCTTGATCTCCTTGGCCGCGTCGGCCGAGCGCTGGGCGAGAGCGCGCACTTCGGAAGCGACGACGGCGAAGCCGCGGCCGGCCTCGCCCGCGCGGGCGGCCTCGACCCCGGCGTTCAGAGCCAGCAGGTTGGTCTGGAAGGCGATCTCGTCGATCACCCCGATGATTTGGCCGATCGAGGCGGAGGAGGACTCGATGGCGGCCATGGCCGCGGTCGCCTCCTGCATCACCCCGCCGCTCTCCTGGGCCGCGGTCTTGGTCTCGGCGACGATGTTCGCGGCGGTCTTGGCGCCTTCCGCGGTGCGTTTGACGGCGCCGGCGATCTCCTTCACCGCCGCCGCCGTCTCCTCGAGGCTGGCCGCCTGGTGCTCGGTGCGGCGGGACAGGTTGTCGGCCGCTTCCGAAATCTGCGCCGCGCCGTTGCGGATCGCCAACACGCTCTGGACGACGCCGGTCATGGCGTTCTGCAGCTGGCCCATGGCGGCGTTGAAGTCGGCCTTCAGCTTGCCGTACTGGCCGGGGAACTCCTGGTTGATGCGGAAGGTGAGGTCGCCGTCGGCCATTCGCTCCAGGCCGCTGGCCAGGGCGTCGACCACGACGGCCTGCTCGCGGGCCGCCGCGGCCTCGGCCTCAAGGCGGCTGCTGCGCTCGGCCTCGGCGACTTCGCGCTGGCGTCGGGTCTCGCCCTCCAGCCGGATCTTCTCGATGGCCGCTTCCTTGAAGGTCAGAACCGCCTTGGCCATCAGGCCGATCTCGTCGCCCCGGTCGGTGGCGGGGACGTCGACGGTGTTGTCGCCGCCGGCCAGCTTGCGCATGGCGGAGGTGAGCCCCTTCACCGGCACGGCGATCGCGCGGCCGAGGCTGAACCAGGCCGCCAGGCCCAGCAGGGTGGCGGCGGCCAGACCGATCGCCAGAGCCGTGATGAGCTGGGCGGACGCCGCCTCCATTCGCGCAGCCCGTTCGGCCAGGCGCTCATCCTCGCGCTTCTGCAGCGTCTCGAGGGCGGTCTCCAGCGGTGCGATCTTGGTGTCGGCGATGCCGTCGGAGGCGACCATGGCCACGGCTTGGGCGTGGGTCGCCGGATCCGCTGCCAGCGCCTCGCCGGCCTCGACGATGTCACGCCACCAGACGTCCGCGGCGGCCTCGGCCTCGTCGATCAGCTTCAAGTCCTCGGGCGAGCCGGCTTCGAGCTCCCGCAGCTCGGCGAGGGTCTTCTTGAGGCTGCCGCGGTGCTTGCGGACCCGCTCCGAATAATAGGCGTCGCCGGACAGCAGCAGGCCCCGGAAGCTGTTCTCCTGGCGCAGGGTGTAGAAATTCGCGGCGCCGATGGCCGCGATGGCCCGATGCGACTGTTCGTTGTCGCGCCGCGCCGCCTCCACAACCTGAAGGTTGGCGAGGATCACGGCGGCCACAATCACCAGCGTCAGGATCATCGCACCGAAAGCCATCGCCAGCTTTCGCGAGACAGTGATGCTGTTGAGAATGTTCACGAATTTTCCCGGCCCAAGCGCGGGCGCGAGCCCGCATCGAGCTCCACTTCGCGCCCCCATGGCTAACGAAGTGCGAACGGCGAGTGCGACACTTTTGCGATCATGGTTGCTTGCAGATCAGGTGGGGGGCCGGCCGCCGGCGAACTTTAGCGGCGCTGTAGCGTTCGTTTGGCTCCCGGGGGCCAGCCGACTATGAACGGAGCCCTGAACCACGCTTGACGGAGTGCCGATGTTCCCTGCCCCGCGCGCCGACCTCGTCCCCAACACCGCGCTCTACGAGGACCTGCCGCTGGTCAAGCCCACCGGCTTTCGCGAGTACGACGCGCGCTGGCTGTTCGGACCGGAGATCAATCTGCTGGGCGTCCAGGCGCTCGGCCTGGGCCTTGGGACCTACATCCACGAGCTCGGCCAGCGGAAGATCGTCGTCGGCCACGACTACCGGAGCTATTCGGCGTCAATCAAGCAGGCCCTGATGTTGGGCTTGGTCTCGGCCGGGTGCGAGGTGCTGGACATCGGCCTGGCCGTCTCGCCGATGGCCTATTTCGCCCAGTTCGACCTGGACGCGCCGTGCGTGGCGATGGTCACCGCCAGCCACAACGAGAACGGCTGGACCGGCGTCAAGATGGGCGCCCAGCGGCCGCTGACCTTCGGGCCCGACGAGATGGGCCGCTTGAAGGAGATCGTGCTGACGGGCGGCTGGAAGACCCGCGAGGGCGGCGTGCTGCGACGCGTCGAGGGCGTGGCCGAGCGCTACATCGCCGACGTCGCCTCGCGCACCAAGCTGACCCGGCCGCTTAAGGTGGTGGCCGCCTGCGGCAACGGCACGGCCGGCGCCTTCGCGCCCCAGGCCCTGCGCGCCATGGGCGTGGCCGAGCTCATCGAGATGGACACCGAGCTCGACTACACCTTCCCGAAATACAACCCGAACCCCGAAGACCACGTGATGCTGCAGGCGATGGCCCAGCGGGTGCGGGACACCGGCGCCGACCTGGCCCTGGGCTTCGACGGCGACGGCGACCGCTGCGGCGTGGTGGACGACGAGGGCGAGGAGATCTTCGCGGACAAGATCGGCCTGATGCTGGCAAGGGACCTGTCGGCCCTGCACAAGGACGCGACCTTCATCGTCGACGTGAAGTCCACCGGCCTGTTCTCCACCGACGAGGTGCTGAAGTCGAACGGCGCCACGACGGTCTACTGGAAGACCGGCCACAGCTACATCAAGCGCAAGACCGCCGAGCTGGGCGCCTTGGCCGGCTTCGAGAAGAGCGGCCACTTCTTCTTCAACGCCCCGTTCGGTCGCGGCTACGACGACGGCCTGGTGGCCGCCGCCGCCATCCTGGCGATGCTCGACCGCAATCCGGGCAAGAAGCTGTCGGACCTGAAGCGGGCCCTGCCGGTGGCCTACACCTCGCTGACCATGTCGCCGCACTGCGGCGACGAGGTGAAATACGGCGTCGTGGACGGCGTGGTGAGGGAATACGAGCAGCTGCGCGCCGCGGGCGGGACCATCTTGGGCCGCAAGATCACCGACCTGATCACCGTCAACGGCGTGCGCGTCGCGCTGGAGGACGGCTCCTGGGTGCTGGTCCGCGCCTCGTCAAACAAGCCGGAGATCGTCGTCGTGGTGGAGAGCAGCCGCTCTGAGGACGACATGCGCGCCCTGTTCCGCGAGGAAGTGAAACCCCGCCTGGCCAAGCGCCCGGAAGTCGGCGCGTACAACCAGGAAATCTAACGCGGACAGCCGGTTGGCGCCGCGCGCCGACCGTGCTCAAAGCTGCGCCTTGAAACCCTCCGCACGGGAGCTTCCATGCACGTCGCCATGATCGGGACCGGCTATGTGGGCCTGGTGTCCGGCGCCTGCTTCGCCGACTTCGGCCACGTCGTGACCTGCATCGACAAGGACGCCACCAAGATCGAGCAGCTGAAGAGCGGCGGCATCCCGATCTACGAGCCGGGCCTCGACACCCTGGTGGCCCAGAACGTTCGGGCCGGACGGCTGTTCTTCGACACCGAGGCCGCCGAGGCGGTGAAGAAGGCCGACGCGGTGTTCATCGCCGTCGGCACGCCCTCGCGGCGCGGCGACGGCCACGCGGACCTCTCCTACGTCTACGCCGCCGCCGAAGAGATCGCCGGGCTGATGAACGGCTTCACCGTCATCGTCACCAAATCGACCGTGCCGGTCGGCACCGGTGACGAGATCGAAAAGATCATCCGCGCCAAGCGTCCGGACGCCGACTTCGCGGTGGTCTCCAACCCTGAGTTCCTGCGCGAAGGTGCGGCCATCGAGGACTTCAAGCGGCCGGACCGGGTGGTGGTGGGCACCGACGACGAGCGGGCCCGCCAGATCATGCGCGAGCTATATCGGCCGCTTTATCTGAATGAGACGCCAATCGTCTTCACCAGCCGGCGCACGTCCGAGCTGACCAAGTATGCGGCCAACGCCTTCCTGGCCATGAAGATCACCTTCATCAATGAGATGGCCGACCTGTGCGAGGCAGTGGGCGGCGATGTCCAACACGTCGCCCGCGGCATCGGCCTCGACAACCGGATCGGCGGCAAGTTCCTGCACGCCGGCCCCGGCTACGGCGGCTCGTGCTTTCCGAAGGACACCCTGGCCCTGGTGCGCACGGCCACCGACTACGGCTCGCCCGTCGAGCTGATCGAGACCACCGTGCGGGTGAACGACCAGCGCAAGAAGGCCATGGCCCGCAAGATCATGACCGCCATGGGCGGCGACCTGAAGGGCAAGACGGTCGGCGTCCTGGGCCTCACCTTCAAGCCCAACACCGACGACATGCGCGACGCCCCCTCGCTAGACATCGTGCCGGCGCTGCAGGCCATGGGAGCGAAGGTGCAGGCGTTCGATCCGGCCGGCGCGGCCGAGGCGCGCCAGCTGCTGCGCGACATCGATCTGAAGGAGGATCCCTATGCGGCGGCGGCGGGCGCCGACGCCCTGGTGCTGATCACCGAGTGGGACCAGTTCCGCGCCCTCGACCTCGACAGGCTGAAGCTGCTGATGAACCAGCCGCTGATGATCGATCTGCGCAACGTCTACCGGCCCGAGGACATGCGCGTCCGCGGCTTCAACTACGTGAGCGTGGGCCGGCCGTAGAGATCTAGACCGCCAGGGCGATCAGGCTCTGCCCGATCCACACGGCCCCTGCCCAGAAGCCGATGGCCAGAAGCATCACGAAAGCCAGAAGAATCAGCGCGCTCACCGCCTGACTCGGGGGCCGATGCCCATGGCCTGCTACGGTTGACCGCATGTTTCACTCCCAATCGTCTCGTTGCATCCGCACCGGTCGAGCGGGGCGAACATTACAAGATTGTCACGACTCTTAAGGTTCCGGTACCCATTTCGGCTCTGCCGCGGCGGCGTTCACGAACCTGTCACCACCGCCTAGCCCCATCGGGCTAGGCTCGCAGCGAA
>NZ_DATAGM010000462.1:0-4951 GCF_036263695.1 Phenylobacterium sp. | reverse complement strand
TACCTCCACACCGTCAATGACAACGGCATCGCCAAGCTGCGGGCCGTGGCTACCGACGGCCACCGCCTGGCGCTGGCCGAAATGCCGGCCCCCGAGGGCACGGCCGGCTCCCCCGGCGTGATCGTGCCGCGCAAGACAGTGAGCGAGGCCCGCCGGCTGCTGGACGACGCCGGCGAGAGCGTCGACCTGCAGGTCAGCCCGCAGAAGGTCCGCTTCGAGTTCGGTAGAGCCGCCCTCACCTCGAAAGTGATCGACGGCTCGTTCCCGGACTACAGCCGGGTGATCCCGAAGGACAACAACCGGGTGATGATGGTCGACAACCGGCTGTTCGCGGCCGCCGTCGACCGGGTCGCCACCATCTCGGCCGAGAAGAGCCGGTCGGTCCGCATGGCCATCGAGCCCGGTCGCGTGGTGCTGACCGTCCGCAACATGGAAGCCGGACAGGCCGTCGAGGAGCTGGAGATCGACTACTCCGGCGAGCCCTTCGAGCTCTCCTTCAACGCCCGCTACCTGCTGGACGTCACCGACCAGATCAGCGGCGAGACCGCCGAGTTCCGCTTCGGCGGTCCCAACGACCCGGCCCTGGTCCTCGACCCCGTCGACCCGGACGTCCAGTACGTGCTGATGCCGCTCAGGGTTTAGGCGGGCCGCCCGCCGGCGTGGCTGCTTTAGCCGGCGGCTCGATCGGAAGGCAGGTGCGCTTGCGGCAGAAGGCCTCGCCGGCCATCACTCCGACCCGCACACCGTAGTAATAGGCGCCGAGCGTTGCGCGGTTGGCGTTGACATCACCGGTGGCGATCTGACGCCCTATCGGCGAGGAGAGGAAAGCGCGGATCTCCTCGAGATCGGAGCGAGTGAAGGTGCTCGCAAAGGCGTCCGCAAGGAGCTCCACGAAGGCGGGCCGTTGAGCGATCGCGGCGGCCGCGAACGCCCTCCGCACCTCGGCCTCGATCCCCGCGCCCGAGGCGGCCTCAGTCTTGGCGGCTTCCGCCGGGAGGTCGCCCACCTGCAGCCGCGCGACCTCCCGGGCGAGCGCGTGGTTGTCGCCCGGAGTCACAGTCGCCCGCGTGGGCATCTCCACACCCGGAAAGTTCCCGCCGGGGAACACGACGACGAAGCTCAGGCTCTCGCCGGCGGCGCCCTGGCCCATCATCTCGGCGTTGAGCTTGAACCAGGGCGAAACCTCCAGCGCGGCTCTCGCCAGTCCAAGGTTCGGCGGCGTTTCGCCGACGACCTTGCAGTCCTCCGGCACCCCGAACGCGCCAACCCGGCACGCCAGCCGAACCAGGCCGCCGATGCGGAGCATCCTCAGCGCTTCCGGCAGGCGTTGGAAGACGTGCTCGAACGTCGGCTCCTGCAGCCAGTCCGGGTCGATGATGTTGGTCCCCTCCGGGGCCGAAGCGACCTCCAGACCTTCGACCGCGCATAGTCGCGAGGCGCAGAAGCGGTTTCGTGCGTCCGCCGCCACCAGCTCGAAATAAGTCGACACCATCTCCTGCCACGGGATCGCGCGCGTCGGGTCGAGGCCGAGCCAAGCGCGACCGGCCGGCTTTGCCGCAAAATCAGCCATGGCGCGAAGCTCGGCCTCGTCGTAGGCGGCCGCGAGGCCAGCCACGGAGTAGTCTCCGGCGTCCCGGGCCGCAGCTTCTGCCGCCTGCCGCATGGCCTGCCGCGCCAGGTCCAGGGCCTCGGGGTCAAGCTCATAGTCAGTGGCGGCGGCCACGCTCTCCTCGATGGCGGCCACGAAGGCTGTTTGCCCGCCGCCGCGGTTCCAGATCTCCCGCGCGAGGGCCCGCCTCGGTTCGGGCGCCGCGGGCGCCGCGGGCGGGGGCGGCAGCTCCCCGCCCGGGAGACTGAAGCGGATGGGAATCCGAACCGTGCCGCCATCCACCGGCTCGCCGTCCACCGTCTTGGGCTTCATGCGGAACCGCTCGGTCAGCGCCAGCGCCGCTTGGCCGAAGCCCAGCCCGTCCGGCAGTTCGGATTGCACTTGGCAGTCCACGAGAAGCCCAAGGTCGTTCACTCGGCAGTGGACCGTGGCCCGGCCCTCGAGGTTCAGCATCTGAGCCACCATGGGATAGGCGCTGGCGAGCTGCTCGCCGGTAGGGCGGGCCTGCCAGTCGGGATTGGTGATCACCCGCGGCTGTGCGTCCGCGGCGGAAACGAGCGCCCCAAGCCAAAGCGCCGCCAGTTCGAGCATCAGTCGCATACGCACCCCCATCGCCAGCCTAAAGCTGCAGCTTGCGGCGGCAAGCCCGGCGTCGCGCAAGCGCGTGTGAGGCGGTATTTAGGTGCAATGAAGCTCGTTCTCCTCGCCTTCGCGACCGCGCTCCTCTCCGCCCCCGCCCTCGCCCAGCCGACGGTCGTCACCCGCGAGGTGGGGACGCTGGTGACGGAGAACGTGCCGGAGACGCCGCCCGAGGTGCGCGAGCGGCTGCGGCGCTACCAGAACGCCCGCTCCGCCGGCTTCCGCGACTGGCTCGCGGACGGCTCGATGCTGATCACCACGAGGTTCGGCCAGACCAACCAGCTGCACCGGGTCACAGCGCCGCTCGGCGTGCGCAGCCAGCTGACCTTCTTCGACGAGCCGGTGGCGGGCGCCGTCGCGCAGCCGGGGGCGCCGGGCCGCTACATCTTCAGCCGGGATGCCGGCGGCGATGAGTATTTCCAGGCCTACGCGGCGGACCTGGCCGGCGCGGAGGTGCAGATCACCGAGCCCAAGACCCGCAACCTGTCGCTGGTCTTCTCCAAGGACGGCCGGCGCCTCGCCTGGAGTCGGGTGACCCCGGGCTCGGGCGACTACGACATCCTGCTGATGGAGGCGAGCGATCCCGCCACCCGCCGCGTGGCGCACGAGGGGACGGGGGCGATGTCGCCGATCGCCTTCTCGCCGGATGGGTCGAAGCTGCTGCTGAACCGCTACATCTCCGTGCAGTCGTCCAAGCGCTTCGTCCTCGACCTGGCGAGCGGCGCCCTCACCGAGATCAATCCCTCCGAGACCGAGATCGCCTACACCGACGGCGAGTTCACCGCCGATGGTCGCGCCGTGCTGATGATCTCGGACGAAGGCTCGGAGTTCGCCCGGCTGGTCCGCTACGACCTGGCCGACGGGCGCAGGACCACCATCGCCGAAGGCCGCGGCTGGGACATCGAGAGCTTCGACCTTTCCGAGGACGGCAGGCTGCTCGCCTATTCGGCCAACGAGGACGGCCGCTCCAGGGTGACGCTGAGCCCATTCGGCGGCGGGGCGGACCTGGTCCAGCCGCAGTTGCCCACCGGCGTGCTCACGGCCCTGCGCTTCTCGCCCGACGGCCAGCGGCTGGCCATCGGCCTCAACACCGCCACCTCGCCCGCGGACGTCTGGGTCTGGGACCTGGCGCAGGCGCGCCTGACCCGCTGGACCGAGAGCGAACTCGGCGGCCTGAACCGCGCGGCGATGGTCGAGCCGTCGCTGATCCGCTTCCGCTCGTTCGACAAGCGCCAGATCCCAGCCTGGGTCTACCGCCCCAAGGCGCCGGCGGGCGGCAAGGCGCCGGTGATCGTCTCGATCCACGGCGGACCCGAGGGCCAGGAGCGGCCGGGCTTTAATCCCACCTACCAGTACTGGGTGAACGAACTCGGCGCGGCGGTGGTTGTCCCCAACGTCCGCGGCTCCACCGGCTACGGCAAGACCTACGTCGCCCTCGACAACCGCGAGAAGCGGCAGGACTCGGTGAAGGACATCGGCGCGCTGCTGGACTGGATCGCGACCCAGCCGGACCTCGACGCGAGCCGCGTGGTGGTCACCGGCGGCTCCTACGGCGGCTTCATGACCCTGGCGAGCCTGGCCGCCTACAACGACCGCATCGCCGGGGCGATGGAGAGCGTCGGCATCTCCGACTTCGAGACCTTCCTGAAGAACACCGAAGGCTATCGCCGCGACCTGCGGCGGGCCGAGTACGGCGACGAGCGGGACCCGAAGATGCAGGCCTTGTTCCGCAAGATCTCGCCCATCCACCTGACCGACCGCATGAGCCGGCCGCTGTTCGTTGTCGCCGGCTACAACGACCCGCGGGTGCCCTGGACCGAGGGCCAGCAGATCGTCCGCAAGGTGCGCGAGAACGGTGGCGAGGTCTGGTGGATGATGGCCAAAGACGAGGGCCACGGCTTCGCCAAGAAGCACAACCGCGACGCCCTGCGCGAAGCCGAAACCCTGTTCCTGAAGAAGGTCTTCCGCCTGCCGTAACGCTCCCCCTGATGGGGCGCATCTGGTAGAGCCTCCCGGTGCGGACCGCGCTCGCTTCCCTCACCCTCACCGACTTCCGTTCGTACGAGCGGGCGCACGTCGAGATCGGCGGGCGGGCGGTATGGCTTGTGGGGCCGAATGGGGCGGGCAAGACCAATCTCCTGGAGGCCGTCAGCCTGCTGACGCCGGGACGCGGCCTTCGCGGCTCGAGCCTCGCCGAGGTCGGGCGCCGGTTGCCGGGCGAGGCGGTCGGGCGGGCCTGGGCGATCTCGGCGGTGGTGGAGCAGGCAGGCGAGCCGGTGCGGCTCGGCACCGGCGTCGAGAGCCCCGGCGCGCCGCGCCGCCTCGTGCGGCTGGAGGGCGAGACCGTTCCGCCCGGGCGGCTGGCGGACCATCAGCGGCAGGTGTGGCTGACGCCGGCTCAGGACCGGCTGTTCCTGGAAGGAGCGTCCGAGCGGCGGCGGTTCTTCGACCGGCTGGTGTTCGCGGCCGAGCCGCTGCACGCGGCCCACGCCTCGGCCTACGAGCGCGCCCAGCGCGAGCGGATGCGGCTGCTCACCGCCGACGAGGCGCCGGACCCGGCCTGGCTGTCGGCCCTCGAGGCGCGGATGGGCGAGGCCGGCGCGCTGATGGCCGCGGCCCGGGCGCGGACCCTGACGGCCCTGCAGGCCGAGATCGACACCCGCGGCGAGCGCCCCTTCCCGCAGGCTCGGCTGTCGCTGACCG